>NZ_JAUBRP010000014.1:0-43417 GCF_036701935.1 Microcoleus sp. M2_D5
CACTTTTCACTCGCTCGCACGCTCTCGATCGCTTTCGCTACGTAACGTGCGATCGATTATTCAGCAAACCCTAATTAGGACGTTCTGGTAAGGAAGTTGCAGCAAAAGCGCGATCGAACTCACCGTGCAAGCTCAACCGCCAGCGATTCACCTCATCCCAGGATACTTCTTGGTTGCGGATAGATAACAGTTGCGATCGATAATCCTGCACCCGAACGGGTACAAACCCCTCCTTGAGGACAGTAATTCCTGACAGCAACAAGCGGATTAAGTGCATCGCGTGCTTCCACCGAATTTCCCCGGTATTGCGGAGGTCTTGCTCCATTTTTTTAAATTGAGACAAAACGTAGCTATTGTAAGTTTGATAAACCAATTGAGAAAGAAAGATTTCCCGAATTTCCAGCAATTCTTCCGCTACGGGAGAAACTGTTTCTACTAAAGGCGTATACAAACATTCTAGCACATTTGGATTAGCTTTTAGTGCCAAAACTAAAAACTTTTGCAGTTCCCAATAGCATTCTTGATTTTCCTTGTTTTCCAATTGTTCTGGAATGCCGTAAAGCGACCAATGAAGTATTGCCGGCGGCAGGTAAATCCCGCGCCTATCTGTATCGGATTGCTCGTTATCAAGACCGTAAGCTCTCGAACCAACAATGCAGCGGTAAATTACAGAATCATAGAGGTTGTATTCTGCAAGAAAATCTCCTCCTGACTGCAATCCTTCGCTCTGAAACTGCTTGCGGATGCTGAGTTCGTGCCGCCGCAGACTAACTTGTGTTCCGTCTGGGAATTTGACTAAATATGCGTGGGAATTGTCCGTAGGCGATTGAACGATGACGCCTACTAATCCCGGTTTCCAAGATTGGTCGCCAGCGGGGTTTTTGACCTCGATTTTGGTGACAATTTGGGTTCCTGCGGGGATTATTAAGTTGAAATTTTGGGAAATATTGGCATTTGCCATGAGGAAACCTCCTGCGGGGCACGAGCTACTATGTTAGTGTAGTGTATTTGTAATACAAAATTCAAGCGAGAATTTATAGCAATTCGGAAAAGTACAGCTACATACAGAATTCTGTTTAGCGAAAAAGCAAAAAGTTCTCTAATTTTCTCGCTGCTTAATTTTTCGCTTTAGCTTATACCCCCTTTTCACTTTCATGTTGTGCAGGAAGTGCTACACGCCCATGAAAGTCATGATAACGATGTGAAAAGTCTTCTAAATATGGACTTTCAAGCACAGCACGTCGTTTAGCAAAATTATTATTTATTTGATGGTATAAGAAATCAGCATCTATCGCAAAAATTTTTTTAAAATCTACTGTTAATTCTGGTATGCCTTCCTGATATGATTCACGTTCTAGAGGTATTTTTTCCAAAAAATGGTATTGCTGAGAACGATTAGATTTAACTAAATTCCAATCTGCTGAATTTTGGTTGGGGCGAATTTCTTGAGCTGTAAATACTTGACAAAAAAGTATAGAATTTAATAACTTATTAGGTTTATCTCGATTTTGCCTAGCGCTATAGTCCCAATCTAAATCACAGTTTTGAGTAACAATAATTGCATAAGGATGAACAATAGGTTTAAACTGAATTTGATCGAAATACTGAATTTGATCGAGGTTTGGAGAAGATTCACTTGCAACTGGTTTAACCTGTATAAGTCCAGTCAGAATTTCCCCTTGTCTAAGAGCCTCTTTGTCATTCGAGGCTCTGTAAATCAAAGGTTTACTCATGGTTAGCTACTCAAAATCTAGAATTAAAGGTGGTCTGACTTCGCTAGGTAATACGCTACCAGTAAGTAATCCTAATTCTTTAGGTAAGGTAGTTTGTGCTAAGTCAGACCGACAGTCACTATAATATTCC
Organism: Microcoleus sp. M2_D5; assembly: GCF_036701935.1. Taxonomy (NCBI): domain Bacteria; kingdom Bacillati; phylum Cyanobacteriota; class Cyanophyceae; order Oscillatoriales; family Microcoleaceae; genus Microcoleus; species Microcoleus sp. M2_D5. The sequence continues at coordinate 1,864 of NZ_JAUBRP010000014.1, forward strand.
ACCATTCGTTCAAGCACTTCAGATGCTTCTTGCAATCCTTCTGGAGTATTAGCAAAAAGCAGATTGAGTAGCGTTAAGCACTTAACCCAAGTGATGGTGTTTTGATTGAATTGACCAAACCATTCACCACTAATAGGTGATTCGATGGAAACTTCGATTTTTAAGCTAGGAGTACCAGATGCTAAAGTGTGCCGATACTGCGTCTGAGCAGGAGTGGGTAAAACTTCATACCTTTGTCCAATTATATTTTTGCTTTGAATACCACCAGTTGTTACGTGCATAGGATTATATTGGTTGAGGTCGCATTGCTCTGTGCAACTCTTCCGTGATACCCCAGCGGAAGAGATTTCTGGCTGTATGGTTGTAGTTATCGAGTATTTTCCAGGCATTTTCACTCCTTTCTACTTTATCCTCAGTAAAAAAATCAGTATCTAATAAATAAGCTGTTTCATCTATACCTCTTTCTGTGTCCCTGACGTTAACAAGCCCATGATTAAAATTAACTTGACCGAATTCAGTTTTTAGCTGTAAATTTTTAACAAAGTTTTGAATTGAATCTGCTACTTCTGGTGTATACAGTTCAGAAGCAATACGTTGCGGTATTAATTCATGCCACTCTTTGTCTTTGATATTTAGTTTTGACCTAATAATTAAATCACGATATCTTAGTCCTGTTCGTGAATAAAAAGAGGGATTATATATTTTTTCAAAAAGTTCTACAGCGCGTTTAAATTGAGCAATAAAATTTTCATATCTTTCATACTTTGTCGTAGCAAACGTTATAGAGTTTTTGTCTAAAGATATCTGGCAACTCAAGTCTTCTGACTTAAATTGATAAGTCAAGTCAATTGAAGTCAAGTCACTGGTAAAATTTGAGCTGAATTGGGTTAAAAGATTGGATAGCTCAACCGGGATCTGCAAATTTCTAGAAGTTTCAAAAATTGGGTATTCAAACCTTATACTATCTTGAAAGTCTACAGGCTGTTGGCTGGCAATTTTCAGGATAGTTGGAAATCTAAGTTGAGCAATAACCTCAATAAGGGGGCTGTTCTCATAAATTACTCTTTCATAGTTTGGGAGCTTCATTTTTTCAAAGTATCCATTACCAATTTGAAGAGCGTCTATTATTCTAGCTTAACTTACTTCCAAACAGAATCACATTCAGGATAGATGCGATCGCCTTTTCCAAATCAACTTTTATAACAGAATAATTTCGATGGGCAATACAGGATTTGAACCTGTGACCCCTTCCGTGTGAAGGAAGTGCGCTACCACTGTGCTAATTGCCCGCAGATAATTAATCTACCATACCAAGTCCAAATTTGCAACTAAATTTTTCCTAAAAATTCAGCCGCTGGTTTCCCAGTTAAACTCGACACAATGCCAATAAGACAGGCATTTGTCGAGTCTGGCATCAGTTAACCTGCCACCAACCCGCCGACGGGCCGACAAACCGCACTACAATCCACCAAACAACCAAAAGGCTAATCCCCATCCAGCTTCCGCGACTTGTCCACTTGACAAAATCTTCGCTTTGGGTTTTCGTGATTGGCAGCCAGGGAACGATGCGTTCTTCTTTACCGTATTCGTCGCCGATCGACTCTTTGCGACGCTTAGCTTCACCCATAATCTTTGTCTGCTAAATTAGATTTCAACTGGATACCCAACCAAATTATAAGTCAACAGGTCAACTCAAGCCTGCGTCAGCCAAGTCGTATCCAAATAATCAATCCTCGCAAAAGGACTCAAAGCCGCTAAAACCTGCTTTCCGTAACTGCGGTGAATCACCCTGCTGTCGAAAATCGCCACAACCCCCTGACGTTCTCGCACAGGCGCGATCGCCCGCTGCAACTCATTCAGCGCCGCCGGCAGCAAATACAACCGAAACCAATCCTTGCGCTGCTCCTTATAATAAGCCACACGCGCCGTCACCAAAGGATTCTCCAAAGAAGGTAGCGGCAAAGTTGCGATCGCCAGCAAGTGAGGCGCCCTCAATTCCCCCTGATATTCCCGCCAAAACTCCCACCCCGTCACCAAAATCGCATTCTCGCCCACATCAGTCTTTTCTACCTGCACCCTAGAACCGAACTCAGAAGCCAAAATCGCTGCCAGCCGAGCCTTCAGCGGTACATCACCCACAATCAGCACCGTTAACCCCGCCACCGACGCGCTCATCAACAGCAAAGTCCGAATTTCTTCCATTAAAACTCCCTGAAATTCCGGCGTATTTGGCAGCGGCAGCCAGTTGGGGATGTACAGTTGAATTAATTCGCTTTGTCGATCGGGCGAAAACTTAACGCTTGTCAATTCTGGCAGTCCCAGCATTTGCCGGAAGATCGGAGCCTTCGGTTCCACATCCACCGCCCCCCCAATCAACACCACAGGCTGACAATCCCAAATTTTGCTCAAAACCTCAGCCACCTGCACCGGCGCGCAGAACAGAGAAAATGACCCAGCCTCCCGATTAATTTCCGCCCACCGCAGTGTTCCGTTTGTTTCCCACCGGTGCCAAAAATTGCTCCAAGCAGCCGGAATCAGCGAATTTGGCTCGATTTTTTCAAACAGCCCCTGCAAAATATTTTGCTCTGCCGTTTCCAGCAAATAGCACTCCTCTGGTTTCGCCGGATGCTGAAAGAAAGCCCGCGTTAGCAGTACCCGCCCTTGGAGGATTGCATCGGCTTCCAAAGGCCCAGATTCCATTAAATCGTTCCAGTCAGCAGGTTGCAAACACGCCGTCAATTGCTGGCGAGTCCAAACTTCCAAGTCATCCACACCGTCGATAATTGTCGGAATATTGCTCGGAAGTGGCGAATTCGCCGCCAAGCGAGCCGCCAGCCAAGACTCTGGATCGGCTAGCATCAATCCTCGTCCAGTGGCATTATCGGAATAAGTCTCGATCGACCCCTCTGTTTGCAGCCACTCTTGCAAGCGCGGAATTTCCACTGCTCTCAAATGCTCGATCAGCCGTGTCGGCGCCACCAAAATCACAGGCTGCGGCCACATCAAAATCGGCATCAAATAGCTGACTCGATACCGCTGTCGGTAAGCTCCAGCGGGAAGCCCCGTTTGGATCAGAGCGCTGCGCCCCAAGCGCAAAGCCCGCGCCACGAGCCGCGCCATCGTTAAATGGTGGGGCCAGTGCGGCTCGGAGTTCGATCGCAGGAAGCGGAGCAACGAGTTGTGGACTTCTACCTCAATCAATCGGTTTTAAAATTGACATTTCTCACTCAACATAATCAAAACTGGCCAGAAAATCAACTACTTTTTGACCGAGAGGCAAACTGAATTTACTCTCCTGATGAGTTGCACCTCCCTTCCCAAAATTACCGTGAGAATTCACCATCAAACTCTCCTGTCCCGAACTAATTAAAATAGTTTGGGTAGGTGACTCAAAAAACTTTGTGGGCTGACTTAACCGTGATATATTAGAGAGCAAATTTATCAACTCATTTAATTTATTTGTAGCTGTACTCAATGCTTTACGCAACTGCAATATTTGTTTTTCTTCCAAATTTTGATTCTCGATATTTTTGCCAATAACCATAATATTTCTCTGAGTTTGTACAGCATCCTTAAAAGGAAGAATCGCTAAAAAAGCTGCTGGCAATAAATGCTCATCTCTCTCAAATCTAAAAGTTAGAGTTGTGCGGCGGTAGCCGACTTCAATATTAGGAGGAAAATTCATTGCCCGGTAATGCTGAGCTATTTCGCTGTAAGCTGTTGCTAAAGTGCTGTTGGCTGAGTAGTCTAAAAGTGCGTCAACCACAATTTGCACTAACCCAGGCGTGTGATTTAAAAATTTTATTGATTCTGACGGCGAATTGAATTTTTGAATCTGAGTGCGATCGCCTGCGGGGCTGAGGTCAACCCACTGGCAAGTAATATCATCTGCAATGATGCCGCATCGAGGAACCAAATACAGTTTTGCTCCTGTTAAAGTTGCTCCCCTCAAATCAGCGCCTACCCAATCTGCATTAATCAAATTTGTTTCTGTCAAATCAGCGTGAACGAAACTAGCACTTCCTAAATTAGTATTTCTTAAATCTGCTCCGTTAAGGTTAGCTCCGCTCAATTTAGCACTGCTCAGATCCGCGCCGTTGAGGTTAGCTCCCGTCAAATCAGCCCATTTGAGGTTAGCTCCGCTCAAATTCGCACTGCTGAGATTCACCTGTTGCAAAGAAGCTTGTCTCATATCGGCATTGCTCAAATTGACGCCGCTAAGTTCTGCTTTTGTCAAATCCGCGCCGTGCAAGTTAGCTTCTTGAAAGTTAGCTGAAGCAGCCGAAGCACCTCTGAGATTTGCACCGGAAAGATTAGCACCGCACAGGTTAGCTTCCGTCAGTTTTACCTCTCTTAAATCTGCTTCAGTCAGGTTTGCACCGCTGAAGTTAGTTTTGCTGAGTTCGCAGCGGACTAATTCGCTTCTAATCAGGGATGCTCGGATTAATTGAGCTGCACTTAAATCGGCTCTCACTAAGTTTGCTACGTTGAGAGTAGCCCCGTTTAAGATTGCCCGCGAGAGATTGGTACTGCTGAGCCTAGCCACATTCAGGTTAGCTTCGCTCAAGTTAGCGTCGCTCAAATTAGCGCCGCTGAGGTTGGTGACAAATAAGCTAGCCCGCCTTAAAATTGATTGGCTGAGGTTGATGCGGCTGAGATTGGCTTCATTCAGGTTGATTCCTGTGAAATCTCTGTCGCCTTCTGTGTATCTTTTGACGATTGCAAATCGTTTGAGCAGTTCTTCAGCTTCCATTTTTTTTACCTGAATGAAATGGCAATCGGCTAACTTTTTTATGGCATAAGCTGTGGAGCATTTAAACCAGTAACGAGGCTAGTAGGGTGCGTCATTCGCGAACCCTTACGCTGAAACGGAAAACCTTAGATGCTGACGCACCTTACGCAAGTCCTTTAAATGCCGAACAGCTTAAATAGAAATAATATCAAATTCATTTATAGTATTTACTCACCGAGCTGATAAAAGCTTTTGACAAACTCAATGACCGTATTTAGCGGCGGGGTGGTAAATCTTTGGGCTTTAATTGCAGGACTGATAGAGGTTTTGTTGACTCCCGGCAAATTGGTCAAGTTTCTGCCAAAGTCTGGGTGATAGTGAATCATCAAACTTTCGGCGCTGGAGTTAGCCAGTACAGTTTGAGTAGGCGATTGGAAAAAACTTGACATCGGTTCGCGATCGAGGCGAATCGGCTGAATTTTCATTTCCCCTATTTTTCTCATTGTTTGGGTCAGGGCAACGTTTAATTGCACTACCATATTTGAGACTCTGACACCCAGGTTATTACCACTTTGGGGTTGAATCATTTTGATCAGAGTCATCAAATTTTTCTGAGTAAATGCTGCATCACTAAAGGGAGTAATCGCCACGAAAGCTGTGGGAAATAGTTGGTCGTCCTGTTCTATTCTAAATGATATGATTGTGCGTCTGGAATTAACTTCGATACTGGGAGGATGGTTCAAAGCAGGGTATTGACGGGCAATTTGGCGGTAGGTAGCTGCAAGGACAAAGTTAGCATCCGGGTCGAGGGGTCGATCGACAATAATTTGAACGGTCGGCGGTGTAGCATTGAAAAACCTTTGAGATTCTTCTGGGGTAAAGCGCTGAATGTGGCTGCGATCCCCGTTAGGACTGAGGTCAACCCAATCGCAGGTAATGTCATCTGCTTTCACATCAAACCTCGACACCGCGTAAATTTTTGCCCCCGTCAGGGCCGCCCCCGTCAAATCGGCGCCCACCCAATCGGCGTGAATCAAATTCGCTTGAGTCAAATCCGCGTGTACCAGAGTAGCGTTCAACAGATTGACGTTGCTCAAATTTGCTCCGTACAAGTTGGCCCCGCTCAATCTCGCTTCATCCAGGTCAGCGCCGGTCAGGTTCGCCCCGCTGAGGTCAGCCCACCGGAGATTAGCGCCTCGCAAGTCAGCGCCGCTGAGGTTGGCCTGAGATAGATTAGCTTGTCTGAGTTCGGCATTGCAGAGGTTGACACCTCGCAAGTCTGCCCTGCTGAGGTCGGCTCTGTGCAAGTTGGCCCGTTCCAAGTTTGCCGCTGTTAGGGAAGCGCCTCTGAGGTGAGCCCCGCTGAGGTCGGCTTGCTCTAGATTGGCTTCTCTGAGGGTTGCTTCTCTCAAATCTGCTTCGCTGAGATTTGCACCGGTCAAGTTGGCACTACTGAGGTTTGCTCGGATCAGTTCGGATCTGATCAGTGTAGCTTCGACGAGTTGGGATTCGCTGAGGTCGGCTCGAATCAAGTTAGCTACGTTGAGGATAGCACCGCTGAGGTTGGCTTTGTGCAGATTGGCACCGCTGAGTCTGGCAACATTGAGTTTGGCTTTTCTCATGTTGGCGTTTGACAAATTGGTGCCGCTCATGTTGGTGAGGCTTAAGATTGCCTCACTGAAATTAGCCCCGCCCAGATCGATCCTGCTGAGATTTGCCTCGCAAAGGAGGATGGCAGTAAAGTCTCTTTCTCCTGCTGCATATTTTGTGATGAGTTCTTCGGCATCCATGCTTTTGAATTTCCCTGATGTGTTAGCTAGAACAAAGCTTTGTTGTGCCAACCTTTAAACTAGAATAAGCATTTTTTGTAACTTGATGCAATATGCTTAGACATCTATATTGTGGAAGCCTTTTATAAAATCCAAAATGCTACTGATATTAGTTTGAGCCAATTTTGCGATCTCGGCTAACTTGCCAGAGGTTGAGTTACTTGGGTCGTATTTTTTAATCAGGCGCTTGCCGAAGGCTGGGTGGTGATATACGCTGAGTCTTTGGTCGCGGGAATTAATTAAGATCATTTGTGTTGGAATTTGAAAGAAATTGATGCTTTCGCCGATTTTTGGAAAAGAACTGGAAATTTTGATTTGGTCTACTTTGCTGATAGCTTGGTTGAGAGCTTTGCTGCATAACTGAACGTGTTTAGATTCTTTGACGTTAAGTTTGCCTGCATCGTGGGATTGAATCATTTTCATCAATGCTATTAGGTTTTTTTGAGTGATGGCAGCGTCGTTAAAAGGAATGATGGCAACGTAAGCCGTGGCAAATAATTTATCGTCGCTGTCCATTTTAAACGCGAGTACGGTGCGCCTGGAGCTGACTTCGATCGTGGGAGGCTGACTTAAACTCGGGTATTGTTGGGCAATTTGGTAATAAGTTGCAGCTAGTGCAAAATGAGCGCCTTGGTCTAAGGGCGAGTCAATCACAATCCGAACTGTGGGCAAGGTTTCGTGAAAAAAGTCGTGGGTTCCTCCTGAGTTCAACCAGTAAATTTGGCTGTGGTCGCCGTTGGGGCTCAGATCGACCCACTTGCAGGTCATGCCTTCGGTTTTGATGCCCAGCCGCGAAACGGCGTGGAGTTTGGCTCCGGTTAAGGTGGCTCCGGTTAAGTCGGCTCCAATCCAGTCGGCGCGGATCAGATAGGCATTTGTCAGGTCGGCGTGAACTAAGCTGGCATTGAGCAAGTTGGCGTGGCAGAGGTCGGCTCGGCTGAGGTCGGCGCCGCTCAATTTTGCTTCGCTCAGGTCGGCCCAGCGGAGATTGCAACCGCTGAGGATTGCCCAGCGCAAATTGACGCCGCTGAGGTCGGCGCCGCTGAGTACGGCTTGAGTTAGGTTGGCTTGTCTCAGTTCTGTGCCTCGCAAGTCGGCGCCGCTGAGGTCGGCTCGGCCCAGGTCGGCTCCTTGCAGGTTGGCTTGTTCGAGGTTGGCTTCTGTCAAGCACGCGCCGCTGAGGTGAGCGCCTCGAAGGTTGGCTTGAGCGAGGTTGGCTCCTCGAAGGGTGGCTTCGGTGAGGGTTGCGCCGCTGAGGTTTGCGCCGCTGAGGTTTGCGCCGCTGAGTTCGGCTCGAATGAGCTCGGCTCTGATCAGTTTCGCTCCTATGAGTATGGCTTTTTTGAGGTCAACTCGCACTAGGTAAGCGACGTTGAGGTCGGCGTCGGTGAGGTCGGCGCCGCCTAGATGGGCGCCGCTGAGTCTGGCGATGTTGAGTTTGGCACCTGTGAGGTTTGTTTTGCTGAGGTTGGCTCCGCTCAGGTTTGCTACACTCAGATTCGCACCCTTGAGGTTGGCTCCGCTCAAGTTGACGCCGCTGAGGTTGGCCTCAGTCAGGTTGATTCCGGCAAAGTTTCTTTCTCCGGCGGCATATTTTTTCAGGAGTTCCTCGACTGTCATGGGGGCGGCACCGTATCAAATATCCCCATTTTATTGCTATGAATATCGGTATTGTAGGACTGGGTTTAATTGGCGGCTCGATCGCTCTGGATTTACGATCGCGCGGGTTTAATATTGTTGGGGTTTCGAGTCGCCAACAGACTTGCGATCGGGCGCAAGCCAGGGGTGTTGTCTCTGAAGCCAGCATACACCTGTCTTTGATGGCAACAGCGGATTTGGTTTTTATTTGCACGCCCTTAGGAGCGATCGAGCCGATCGTCCAAAAATTAATTCCCCATCTTTCCCCTGATGCGATTGTAACCGATGTCGGTTCGGTAAAAACTCCGATAGTCGAGGCTGTGTCCGCTCTGTGGCCGAATTTTGTGGGGGGACACCCGATGGCGGGGACTGCTGAAAGCGGGATTGAGGCGGCGGTGAGGGATTTGTTTGTCGGGCGGCCTTATGTGGTGACGCCGCAGGCCCAAACGCCGGCGCAGTCAGTGGAGAAGGTTGAGGAAATCGCGCGGTTGTTGGGTGCTAAAGTTTATCGGTGCGGCCCTCAAGAACACGATCGAGCTGTGGCTTGGATTTCTCATTTGCCGATAATGGCTAGCGCGACGCTGGTGGCTGCGTGCGATCTTGAGGGCGATCGGGATATTGTGAATTTAGCCCAGCATTTGGCGAGTTCGGGTTTTCGGGACACGAGCCGGGTGGGGGGTGGCAATCCCGAACTGGGAGTGATGGTGGCAAAGTACAATCGAGAGGAATTATTGCGATCGCTCTCTATTTACCGCGACAGTCTCGACGAGTTGATCGGCGATATCGCAGCCGAAGATTGGCAAAGTCTCGAACACAAGCTGAAGCTGACTCAACAAGCGAGACAGAATTACAACTTGTGATCCAAAATTTACAACCCAATTCAACCAGTAATTCACGTTCAGATTGAGGCGCAAATAGTTGGTGCAGTCGCTAAAATGAAGCCAGTGTTAACGTTTAAAGCCTAGGAACGGGGCATTTGAGAATTAAAAATTAAACAAGGGTAAGGTGCGCGCGCCTCACCCTACTAATTTGTAATTCTCGGCCCCTTTTCCGATGCCCCATTCCCTATGACTGATTTTCAAGCATCACCAAATCCATCAAAACCTGTCCATCCCCTCAAGCGGCTGCTGAAGTACGGGCGCCGCTACCGCCTGAAAGCTTGGCTGGCAAGTACCTGTTCGCTGCTGAATAAATTCTTTGATTTAGCGCCGCCAGCATTAATCGGTATTGCCGTTGATGTGGTGGTGAAACAGCAAGATTCTATCCTCGCTCAGTGGGGCATAAAAGATGTCTTTTGGCAACTGGCAATTATCACTCTTTTGAGCGCGGTTGTTTGGATGTTGGAATCTATTTTTGAATATGCCTATGATTATTTGTGGCGCAATTTGGCTCAGGATATCGAACACGATTTGCGTCTGGAAGCTTACAGCCATTTGCAGGAATTAGAATTAGCTTATTTTGAAGAGCGCAGCACGGGCGGTTTGATTTCTATTCTCAACGATGATATCAATCAACTCGAACGTTTTTTGGACGACGGCGCTAATGAGGTAATTCAAGTAATGACAACTGTTGTTGTGATTGGGGCGGCTTTTTTTGCTGCATCTCCTCTTGTAGCTGGGCTGTCAATGCTGCCGATACCTTTTATTATTTGGGGCTCGATCGCTTTTCAAAATCGCCTCGCTCCTCTGTATGCTGATGTGCGGGAAAAGGTGAGTTTTCTGAACGGGCAACTGTCGAATAATTTGATGGGAATTACTACTATTAAAAGTTTTACTTCCGAAGATTATGAAATTGGGCGCATCGAAGCACAAAGCCAAGCTTACCGCCAAAGCAACCGACGGGCGATCGCACTTTCGGCTGCTTTTATTCCGCTGATTCGGGTGGTGATTTTCTTGGGGTTTATTGCAACACTATTTCTGGGCGGTTTGGAGGTGGTGGCGGGCCGGTTGTCTGTAGGAACTTACAGCGTTTTGGTGTTTTTAACCCAGCGGTTGCTGTGGCCGCTGACTCGCCTCGGAAATACTTTGGATCAATACCAGCGCGCTATGGCTTCGACTAATCGGGTGATGGATTTGTTGGATACTCCGATCGCAATTCGCACGGGTGATATTCGGCGGCCGGTTAGTTCGATTAAGGGTGAGTTGGAATTTAAAAATGTTACCTTTTCTTACAATCAAAGAAAACCGATTTTGCAGTATTTTTCTCTGACTCTGCCTGCGGGAAAAACTACTGCGATTGTTGGGGCTACTGGTTCGGGAAAGAGTACGCTAGTAAAACTAATATTGAGGCTGTACGAGGTACAGTACGGCAATATTTATCTCGACGGTATAGAATTAAATAACCTGAATTTAAAAGATTTGCGGAGATCGATCGGATTGGTGAGTCAAGATGTGTTTTTATTTCACGGTACGGTGGCAGAAAATATTGCTTACGGCAGTTTTGAGGCAACCAATCGAGAGATAGTAAATGCTGCTAAAATTGCGGAGGCTCACGAGTTTATTTCGCAATTGCCCGACGGTTACAACACTATTGTAGGGGAACGGGGTCAAAAATTGTCGGGGGGGCAGCGGCAGCGAATTGCAATTGCACGGGCTGTTTTGAAGAATCCGCCGATTTTGATTCTTGACGAAGCTACTTCAGCGGTGGATAACGAGACTGAGGCGGCAATTCAGCGATCGCTCGAACGAATTACCAAAAATCGCACTACAATTGCGATCGCCCACCGTCTTTCTACTGTCCGCAATGCCGATTGCATTTGTGTCATGGAAGAGGGGTTGGTGGTAGAATCGGGGCAGCACGAACAACTGATCGAACAGGACGGAATTTATGCGGCGCTCTGGCGCGTGCAGTCTGGTATAAGATAGAAACGCAGCGCTTTTGGGTAATTGGTAATTGCTAATTTGTAATTGGGGATGGGCCTTTGGGCATGGGTAACTAATGACAACAGTCAACAGCCAACTGCCAACCGCCAACTGCCAACTGCTAACTGACAACTGACTGCAAAATATTAGTTTCTACAAGCAAGAAAAGAAAATGTTTCTATTTGATAGCCCTGAGTCCAAACCCAACGAAAATAGCTGGAGCCGGAAATTAGATAAGTTTGTGAAAGCTAATCAAAATGAATTGGCTGCTTTGGCTTGGGGGCTATTTCTGGAAAGGGGAGAGGAAAGCGAGGAGATTTTGGCAATTGATATTGCAGAAACTGCGCGTTTTGTGTATTGTAAGAAAGAGGCGGTTGAGGAGTTGAACCGTCAAGTAAAAAGTCATATTCAGGAAGTTGTAGGTGTGTTGAATGCTCACAAACCTGAGAAAGAAGTGGCGATTTTGGCGATCGGCGAAGGTCAAATTAAGTTGATTCTTTTTGAACCTAAGCCTGAACCTCCTGTTTGTTTTGAGGAAGCGGCAACAGATGTTGATACATTGTTGGCTAAGCTGGAACAGCAGATGGTTGAATGTATGAAATAGGAATTATATCAAATCCGATGGCATCGGAATTGATATTACCTACAGTCAGGAGACGACGCCCTGCATTTTCCCGAAAATAAATCGGGCGATGGTTATATCTCTGATCGAGGAAGATTGATTATGTTGGGGTAGGGAAACGGCAATGTTGTGTCGTCAGTTGCCCTATTGTCGATGGTTATATCCGATCGCACTCTGAGGGCAATTTTATCCCATAGTCTCTTTCAATCCCTGGGTGATCTCAACATCCTATTAGCAACAGGCTTTTCGGCCTGTTCCACAAAGAGTAAACCCGGACTTATTATAGATATCAGAATAACCAGCAATCAAAATAACCAGGGGGAGGCGAATCGTCATGCAAAATTTGAACTTTGTCTAAATTAGGTATAGCTTCAGCCAATTCTCTACCTACTTTTATCTCAAGCGCCCTGTCTGTTAATGGAAAGGAAAATTGATAGCTATCTTGCAAATATTTGGCCTTAGCAACAATCTCATCTTTCTCTAAAATCGGGCTGTTGCTACCAATCAAAATGCTATTGCTTTCCTGGCCAACACACACGCACACTTGAGAAAACACGCTTTGAAAAGTTTTTATTTTTTCGGCATAAAACTGATCTCTTTGCAGCAGATTGGCTAGCACAACTCCCTTGCTTGACAAGCGTTTTTCGCAGAGTTGATAAAATTCTTTGGTGGATAGGCGGTGCGGAAAGTAGCCGTTGCCAAAAGCTACGTCGATCGTGATGGTATCGTATTGAGTATCTGATTTTTGCTGCTCTAAATACTCTCGACCGTCTTGAATTGTTACAGTTAGCCGATCGTCCAACTGCACCCCAAAACACTGTGTAGCTGCTTGGATCGCGATCGGATCGACATCCGCACATTCTATAACAGTTTCCGGCAAATAGTGGTGCAACACTAAGGGAATTCTGCCGCCGCCAAAACCAGCTATGTAGATTCTTTGAGGTTGGCTTTGCCAGACTAAACCCAACATCATCGCCTGAGTATATTCAGAAACTAGATGTAAAGGATTGTTGAAATCGAAAATAGATTGCAGTAAATCTGTTTGCTGGTTTACTTTTTCTACTAAAGATAGCTTAATGTGCGATCGATCTTTTGTGACTGCAACATAGTGAACACCAGACTCTTTGCAAAAAATAACTTTGTCTGGCTGTTGCAGCAGCCAAGCCAGCCGCTGTTGAATGGCAGCTAAATTCATACGTTGCCAATTTTGGCGATCGTCAATCATTAATTTTAATTGAAATTTTAGAGTATTGGACGCACGGGCGGTCAGAAACCGGGTTTTTTACCAAAATCCTTCGTCTTAGCCCGCAGATTCAGAAAAAAACCCGGTTTCTTTGGTTTGATGCGTCCAAGACTATTTTATTCAGGAATTACTCAGAAACCGGGTTTGCAGTCAATTTTATTTTCTTTATTATTCAAAACCCAGAGAGAAATTAAGCAGGCAGTATCCGTTTATATGCCACCAACTCCAAACCTGAAATCGAAAAATCCACTCTTTCCCAATCTTGCTTGTCACCTTCCAAATTTTCAAAGGCTGCTGAGGTGAGCAAAATCTCTCCCCGTTCCGCCAAATCCTCTCCCAGCTTGGATGCCAGATTAAATTCCGATCCGTACATATCCTCTCCTTCCAGCATCAAAACATCGCCACAGCCAATACCAATGCAGAGGTAAATATCCATCTCCGGCGGCAGTGTCGTGTTGACAGCCGCCGTTTGTTTCAAAGAGTCGATCGCAGCTTCCACGGTCGATTTTACATCGGAAAAAACTGCAAAAATATTGTCTGCTTCCTCCTTAACTACAGTGCCGCTGTATTCTGAAATTATCGGTTTGACAATTCCGTGCATCCGGTGAATCATTGCCAAAAAATGAATAATTCCGTAGCGGACTGTCGTGCGCGAAAATCCTGACATATCCATTACTAAAATTGCGTAATTTTGGCTAAAAGTTTCATTTATTTTCGCATCAATTTCCGCCATTCTTTCGGGATGCTCGTTTCTTTCTTGCAGCAACTTTTCCAAGTTAGCGCGGTTATTTGTTTTCATTTTATTTAATTAAATTCCCAATCGCGACACACTTCTTGAGGGCGACCAGCAGGATACACCGCACAATTGATGCCATCCTTACCGTAATAATAATCGCAGACTTTGCAAGGTTTAGTTTGCTCTAATTTTTGCATCAAAATTGCCCGGATTGTCTGGACTCGGTTGCGATACTTGTTTGCATTCGAGTGACTCGGTTCAATTGCCAAAGCTTGCTCGAAAGCTGCTAAGCTGGAATCGTACAATTTAATAATTTGGGAACTGTATTTTGTCCAAGCATCGGCATGGCTTTGATACAATTCGACTGTACTTAAGTTTAAAATTCCGTATTCTGTCCAAGCGTCGGCTGAAGCTCGATCGAACTTAATGTTGGCATTTAGCAACACTTTTTTAATCGTTGCCAAAAGTTCCCTCGGCTGCCAAGGTTTGCTAACATAAGCCTCGGCGCGATCGCCCTGGAACCTCGCAAATAAAGCTAACTGCTGTCCCTTCCCTGTTAAAAATACCACCGGTATGTTCCGAGTTTCGGGATTAGCTTTAATTAAACGGCAAACCCCGTAGCCGTCCAGACGGGGCATTATGACATCTAATAATACTAAATCGGGGCAATTTTTCTCAATTTTATCCAGCGCTTCCACACCGTCTGATGCCTGAATTACATTCAATCCGCTGCATCTCAACTGATGTGAAATGCACTCGCGCTGGCTGCGGGAATCTTCCACCACTAAAACTGTACTCATCACTCCCCACCTGCTTTTTGAAGTAAACTTGTTCGCTGCTTCGAGTAACCCTTGCTGAAATCAGTTTACCCACATTGGAAGAGTTTTTTATCACTTGCAAGCTCAACTTACTGAAATTGCAACAAATCTTAAACTGGGGAGCCAAGGTGATACTTATCAGAAAATGCGGGTTGCTAATACCGGAAAAATTATTAGATATTTGGGCGGCAAATATTGGGCTTTTCAGCCTTAATAACGGCAAATCGTACTGATGTCGGACGAACACCTTGTTGAATTGCAACAGATAATCGGCTATTGTATACATTAAAGTTCTTAAAGACGACAAATGAATCGATTGCTCCTCACTTTACTTGTAAGTCCGACGCTGTTTGGATCGGTGATGTCTTTGAGCGCGATCGCAAATCCCGCTCTAATTAGCGAAATACCAGCCCAATCGACTGATTCGCCTCAATGCGTGCGATCGCCCCACACTCAGCGTCTGACTTGCGTGCGGCTTCCTGGCAAGTCTGCTGCTGCTTCTAAGCCGAGAATTAGTTGGCAGCGCCCGGGTGAAAAACAGGTGGCGATGCTGGATTTTTCGGAAGCAGAAAGCGATGAGGCGGTGGCGCTGTTTGGCTGCGACTGTCAGATGTGTATCAACTCGCTGCGACAGTTGCGCGGTTTGCCTCCTCTGGATTTAGCTTCTTGAGGGCGATCGATCTGATATGTTGCACCATTCTCAATTAGTTTTTTATGAACAGGCTTTTCGGCCTGTTCCACAAGAAAATTTATCTTTTGTGGAACAGGCCGGAAAGCCTGTTGCTGACAATGGTGCAAGATATCCGATCGATTGTCAATTAACCTTTTATGAACAGGCTTTCCGGCCTGTTCCACAAGAAAATTTATCTTTTGTGGAACAGGCCGGAAAGCCTGTTGCTAACAAAGGTGCAAGATATTAGATCGATTGTCAATTAGTTTTTTATGAACAGGCATCTTGCCTGTTCCACAAGAAAATTTATCTTTTGTGGAACAGGCCGAAAAGCCTGTTGCTGACAATGGTGCAAGATATCAGATAGATCGAACAGCATTGGAAGTCAGTGTCAAAAACCTGGTTTCCGGCTGCGCGCTTTTGAGTGGCTTTAGCTTTCTCACTTTTAGAGACATTGTAGTCAATTTGTTCCATCATTTCTAGAGACTTTTTATCTCTCGAAACCTGGTCTCTAGTTTTTAGCGAGAACTTGTTTAAGTTGAGCAGTTGCTTGCTCAATTTTTTCGATACTACCTGGGTTGACCAATCCGTAGTAGTCAAAAACGTAAACTCGATTATTTTTTGTGGCTGTTAGTTGATTCCAAAATGAATCAGATTTAAATTGGTCTAAAATTCCTTCTCCCCGATCGACTACAATGATTACTTCGGGATTAGCCTGTAAAACCTTTTCCGCTGAAAGCGTTATGTAGCCTCGCATGGGGCTATCTCCTTGCAATTGGGCTGCGACATTTTTCACGTTAAACTTACCCAGCAAATCTCCAGCCCAACTGCTTTGATTCGGCGATAAAATCGGTTGTCTGCTTACCAAAACTAAAGTAGCGGGGCTTTGATTCGGGATGTCTGCTAAAAATGTTTGGTAGCGTTTTAACAGAGATTCTGGATTGGTATTGAGCGATTTAGCTAAAGTTGTTGTTAACTCTTCTAGGGATTTCCAGCTATCAACTTGAGTTAGTAAAGTTTTAATTCCAAGCTGCTGCAATTTTTGCATTGTTTGGTCGTGAAATCCCGATGCACCTACCACCAAATCCGGTTTCAATGCGATGATTTTTTCCAAATTGGGAGGGGTGCGTTCGGCAGTGACTGCGGTAATTCCTGTAAATTTGGGGTTGCTGCTGACTAATGCGCTGCCGGGAATTCCTACAAGTTTGGTTGAGTCGAGTTGATGGATAATATCGGCGGTTAAAGGTGTTAAAGCTACAACTTTTTGTGCTGATTCGCTGTTAGTTGTTTGTGATTGATTTGCTGATGGCGAACCAGCAGGAGTTGATGGCTGAATTTGGGGTGAAGTGGCGGCGGAGCAAGCGGCAAATGCTAAACTCAGCAACAGGATAGCGGTACGAGAAAAAAAAGTTTTGTACATAGTTTAGGCGGGAGTTACAGCGAGTTTAAACCAGGTTGAGACAGAAATGACGGGAAGTTCGATCGCACTTTAGCGCTGAATGATTTAAATATCAATAGTCTGCTGTCCAAAGAAACCGGGTTTTTAGGGAATCTGCGATGCTCTAACGACGTATTTTCGTCAAAAACCCGGTTTCTGGCCCATGCGTCCAGGATTATTACACGAAGTATGAATATACTAAATTTGGGAGACAGGAGCGATCGCACAAATCTGCAAGCCTACAGAAGTTTCTAAAATGATAGCTTCTACGCCAAAAATCTGAGCTAAATTATCAGGAGTTAAAACTTCTGCGGGAGTTCCTACACAAAAAAGTTCGCCTTTATTTAACATAGCAATCCGCGAACTGTACCTAGCAGCTAAATTAATTTCATGCAGCACTGTAATAATCGTCAATTTTTGTTCTAAATTGAGTTTGTTAAGCAGTTGTAACAATTGCAACTGATAGGAAATATCTAAATAAGTAGTAGGTTCATCTAATAGCAAAACTTGCGGATTTTGAGCCAAAGCTAAGGCGAGGAAAGCGCGCTGGCGTTCGCCTCCTGAGAGTTGTTCGACAGGGCGATCGCGAAATTCCTCAATCCCAGTTTGAGCGATCGCAACTTCCACCTTTTGGGCATCTTCCTTGCTCAATTCCCACTGCCACCAACCCTGATGAGGAGAACGCCCCAAACCGACTAATTGCCTTACCGTCAAACCTTCGGGTACTGCTTGCTGCTGCGGCAAAATCGCTAATTTTTGAGCGACAACAGCAGCAGGTTGAGTATGAATGGCTTTGCCGTCAAGCAACACACTTCCTTGCTGCGGAGTTAGGATGCGGCTGACTAATTTCAAGAAAGTAGACTTACCAGAACCGTTGGCGCCGATGAGACTCAACCACTCACCTGGTTGCAAAGATAAAGTGATGTTGCGGGCGATCGCAACTTCGCCATAACCGCCAGTTAAATCTTGAATTTCTAAATTCATTTTATTTTGGTAATGGTAACGGGTAATTGGTAAAACGTCAAACCGACGATCCGGCAGGGGTTTAAACCCCTGCCTCAAAGCTAAAGTCCTCTAAAGAGGACTGAAGAACTTAAATGACTCATGACTAATGGCTAATAACTAATGACTCATGACTCATGACTAATAACTAATGACTGATGACTAATGACTGATGACTAATCACTAATAACTAGAACGCCGATAAAGCAGCCAGACAAACAGCGGAGAACCCAACAAAGCCGTAACCGTACCCACAGGCAATTCTACCGCACCCAAACGTGCCAAAAAATCAGCAAAAGTCAACACCCAAGCACCGCCGATCGCACTCAGCGGCAATACAAACCGATAATCGTTACCAACCAACAAACGCACCCCGTGAGGCACAACCAATCCCACAAAACCAATCAATCCGCCGATGCTGACAGCACTCGCAGCTAGCAAAGTAGCAACACCGCCAATCAACAAGCGCGATCGTACCAGCGAAACCCCCAAACCAACAGCTAAATCGTCGCCCAAAGCCAGCAAATTTATCGATCGACCCAAAAAACATCCTAACAGCAAAGCAGCCAAAATATAAGGTGCAGCCACCTGCAAATCCGACCAACCGCGACCGTTCAAACTGCCTATCAACCAATTCAAAGCAGCTTGCAAGCGGCTGTCTTCAGCTAACAGCAGCAGTGTAGTTTGTATTGCCCCAAACAGAGAACTAACAGCCACACCAGCTAAAACCAAACGTTCAACAGAAATTCCCGTTTTAGTTTTTCCCAAAAAGTAGACTAGCATCGAAGTTAAAATAGCACCTATCCAAGCCGCCAAAGGCACCCAAGTTTGAAATATTCCCAAAGTCAGCATGGTAATCGCAACCAACCCTGCACCCGCCGAAATTCCTAATACAAAAGGATCTGCTAAACCGTTGCGGAGCAACCCTTGCAGCAAAGCCCCCGACATTCCTAAAGCCGCACCAACTGTCAGCGCGGCCGCCACTCTGGGCAAACGCAATTCCCAGAAAATAGTTTGATTGACAGCATCACCTCGGTGCAGAAATGCTTGCCACAATTGATCTGCACTCATCGGCACCGCACCGAAAGAAAGCGAAAGGGCGATGGTTAACAGCAAACTCAATCCTAAGAATAAAACTGCCTGAAAAACTCGATATTTTAGCCAGATTTTTGGGAGATTCACTAGATTACACCACAATCTTGATTGACAGCACTAAGTACCATATTTACTCTGTTTTTAACGCTCGAACTGGTTAACTACAATAACAATAACCGATGCACCTCAAGACGGCGATCGGGATCGCGAATTAAATAACTTATAATTTTAATTGTTATTGTGGGATGGGCTCTTATAGCCCGTCCACTCATGACGGGCTATAAGAGCCCATCCCACAAACTTGTGGAAGTTATTTAATTCTCATTCCTCATGGGAGCAGAATCGCTTGGCGATCGCACCCGCCGCCAAAATTAAATGTATAATATTAACGAAGTAAACCGCTACGAGTGAATCATGTCCGCAAACACCGCGCTACCGCCAGCCCTAGCTAAAATCGTCCAGCGCTTTCAGCGACACTCCGATCCGAAACAGCGCTACGAACAACTGCTGTGGTATGCCAAGCGACTTCCAGCATTTCCCGAAAGCGATAAACTGCCTGAAAACAAAGTTTCTGGCTGCGTGTCGCAAGTTTATATTACTGCAAATTTGGCAGAGGGAAAAGTTCTGTATCAAGGCGATTCAGACGCTCAGTTAGTCAAAGGATTAGTTGGCTTGCTGGTAGAAGGTTTGAGCGGATTAACGCCTGCTGAAATTGTCAGCATTACCCCAGATTTTATTCAAGACACGGGCTTGAATGTGAGTCTGACACCTTCCCGCGCTAACGGATTTTACAACATTTTTCAAATGATGAAAAATAAGGCACTTGCTTGTGAATTGAGCAAGCAAGCCGAAGCAAATTAAAAGAATAAACAGCCATGACTCAAACTACAAATTTAACAAAATCAAATTCTGGCAACTATCCCGTCGCAGTTCAAGAATATATCTGGAATTGGCAAGAAACGCAAATTAAAGTTATTTACGAAACCCGAGGACTGGGAAATCCTGTATTGCTGCTGCCTGCTTTCAGTACGGTTTCCACGCGAGAAGAAATGCGTCCTTTAGCAGAATTGTTAGCTCCTAAATTTCAAGTTGTGAGCTTAGATTGGCCGGGTTTCGGCGAATCGGATCGGCCGCGAACCGACTATAAACCGCAATTATACCATCAATTTATCAAGGATTTTGTTGAGGCAACTTTTAACAGTCCTGTTGCTGTAGTTGCAGCAGGTCACGCTGCGGGTTATGTGATGCAATTAGCGCAATCAAAGCCGAATGTTTGGTCAAAGATTGTGTTAGCTGCGCCGACTTGGCGCGGGCCTTTGCCGACGATGACCAAACAGCAAAGCGGGTGGCACGGAATCGTGAGAGAATTAGTACGATCGCCCTTACTGGGACAATTCCTTTACAAACTCAATACTGCGCCGTCTTTCCTGAGTTTTATGTACCGCCGCCACGTCTGGGCCGATGCTGCTAAAGTCACGCCGGATTTCATCCAAAGCAAATGGCAAGTGACGCAAAAACCAGGTGCTCGATACGGTTCCGCTGCTTTTGTGACTGGTGGTTTAGATCCGGCAAAAGTGCGATCGGAATTTACAGATAAATTTCAACAATTAGCAGTGCCGGTGATGGTTGTAATTGCTGAAAATGCGCCGCCCAAATCAAAGGCTGAAATGGAAGCATTAACGGAATTACCGGGTGTTGTATCGCGAGTTATTCCCGGTTCTTTGGGTATGCACGAAGAGAATGCAGAAGCTTTGGCAAATGCGGTTCAATCTTTTATTTGAGAGGATTAAGAGGGGATGAACCGCAGAGGGCGCAGAGAACGCAGAGGGGAGGAATGCAAGCTGTTTTTTTAACGTT
Source organism: Microcoleus sp. M2_D5 (assembly GCF_036701935.1). Classification (NCBI taxonomy): domain Bacteria; kingdom Bacillati; phylum Cyanobacteriota; class Cyanophyceae; order Oscillatoriales; family Microcoleaceae; genus Microcoleus; species Microcoleus sp. M2_D5. Next base: position 22,405 of record NZ_JAUBRP010000014.1, read on the forward strand.
TGTTTGGATTTTTTGCTATTGGTTTTGTCTGCCAGTTTATGCTGTCGGAGATTCGCCGATGGTCAATTTGCCACAGAGTACGATTGAAGGTGCGATCGACTTTCACATTCATTCTTCTCCTGATGTGATTCCCCGCAGGTTGGATGATTTTGAAGTAGCGAAATTAGCTGCTAGGGCGAAGATGAAAGCTGTTGTATTGAAAAATCATTATGCCAGCACAGCAGCGCGGGCTGTTCTGGTTAATAAAATAGTACCAGAAATCCAAGTTTTCGGAGGAGTTGTTCTCAATCATTCTGTAGGCGGAATTAATCCCGACGCTGTTGGCGCAATGCACCGCATCGGTGGTAAATACGGTAAAGTAGTGTGGCTGCCAACGGTTGATGCTGAGCATCACTTGCAGGTTTTTCACAAGTCGGGAAGGGGGATTAAAGTTGCGGAAAATGGCAAGGTTTTACCGGAAACAGCAGCGGTGTTGAAGGTTGTAGCAAAAGAGAATTTGGTATTGGAAACCGGTCATATTTCCTCAGAAGAAGTGATGGCAGTTGTAGCTGAAGCCAATCTGCTCAACATTAAGAACATCTTGATTACCCACGCAATGGCGGATGTACCGGGTTTGTCCTTAGAAAATATGCAAAGAGCAGCCGCAGCCGGAGCTTTCTTAGAACTAGCATTTGTGAACGATTTGATGGGAGAAAATGCCGCTGATGAGGGTCACAAAAACTGGCATCAAGTTTCTATTAGTAAGATGGCCGCAGCGATTAAACTAATCGGAGCCGAGCATTTTGTTATGAGTACGGATTTAGGAAGGGAACCCGATCCTTTACCTGCTGAGGGTTACAAATTATTTGTGGAAAATTTGATTTCTGAAGGTATTTCTCAACCTGAAATTGATTTAATGATGCAGGAAAATCCAGCGCGATTGTTAGGAATTTAGAAGTAAATATTATGTCCGATTGCCTAACTATTCTCAAGCTTGTACTGAGGACTTTTGTCCTCTCTGGGATTTCTAGTCAAGTAGCATCTACTTCCGGTTCTGGAGATTCGGGCTCGCCCGCTGGGGAGTTAGTTTGCAATTGGGATAGCTGCGAATTTAGCTGCAAACGTTCTTGATAGACGGTTTCTAAATGATTTTCTAATTCCCCTACTTGAGATTGCAGTTGATTTTGAGCCTGATTAGCTGTAGCGATTTGACTTTGAAATTCCGAGAGTTGAGAGTAAAGATACGATCGCTCTCTGTTAGCTGTTTCTAACTGGGATTGCAGTTGCGATCGCTCTGCTTCGACTAATTGCAGTTGAGTTTGCAAACCAGATAGTTGAGACTGAAGTTGCTCGCGCTCTTCAATGGAGCGATCGAACTTAATTTGAATTTCCGACAACTGGTACTGTACCTGCAATCTGCTTTGGCTAGCCGTTTCCAACTGACTCTCAAATTCCGACAGCAGAGCGTGAAATTGAGAACGTTCTGCATCAACCGCCTCTAACTCTGCTTGCATTTCCAGCAATTGAGCGTTAAGCTGCGATCGCTCCCGATCCGCCACTTCTAACTGCTCTTGAAGTTCTGCCACTTGTGCTAACTGGGACTCAGCTTGTTGAGCATTTTCTAGCTGAAACTGCAAATCAGCAATCAGAGCATCAATTTGCGATCTATCCCTGGCAATTCCTGCCAAAAATTCTTCCATTTCTGACACTTGATTTTTTAACAATTCTTGCTCGCGAGTCACAGTTTCCAACCGACTTTGCAACTGAGACAATTCAGAATTTAGCTGATTTTCATTTTGCACCTTTTGCCGCAATTCCGAATTGCTGACCTCCAACTGAGCAGCCAAATTCGATATAGCCTCCTGCGAACCCTGCATCCGCACCAAATTGCGTGAATTTCGCTTATTCAAAATTAGCCAGCAGACTAATGCCCCGCTTCCAAATCCTATGAATAAAAGTAATGCTTCCATGTGTTTTATCTAATTAATATAAATTGATTTAAGCTGTTGTGCATTTAAACTGCACAGTAAAAATTTGGTCAAGTTCTTGTGGGGAGTAGGGGTTGGGCCAGAAAGCCCGCACAAAAAATGCAATTTAGATGTCGAACAGCTTATTGCAATCCCGATCCAAAAATGGACATCCACAAATTGCTATCTTACTCAAAGCTATCACAACTTGCCAGCCCGTGTTTACTTAGCTCGACAATTTATATTTCTTTACAAATACCTGTTGTTTACAGGTAAGGTGCACCCGCACCCTGCAAGTCCGATTAATGCAGCAAATCCACAATATGAGGAATAATTTCGATATGCTGAGTCAACAAATAATCCAACCTATCCGCCAATAAACTAAAAATTAAATCGTTATAACTCATCCCGTATTCCGCCAAACCTAAAGCTACCAAACTCGTCACATTTTCCCCTGGATGTTTCAAATCCGGTTTGGGATTTGCTTCCAAAACATAAAGCGAGCCATCAGCATCACTTCGGACATCAATCCGCACCAAACTGTTCAAACTAAACTCCCAATAAATTTTTCTAGCTAACTCAATTAACTCTTGTTTGAGATCAGGTTCCTCACCGCCCATCAACCGTCCTCGATCCGCCGTAATCGCTTTTTTGTCCATAGAAGTAAAGATAAGTTCGTCAGGCTCAAGCACGCGCTCCACCGTCGAAAAAGCAAAAGGTTTTGTATTTTTATAGAAACCGCCTTTAGCATATTTAACATAGCCACAAACCGCTACACAAAATTCTCGTCCCGGCAAATATTTTTCAATTAAAGCAGTATTGTGAGTTGCTCGGTGAACTTCCGAAACAGCCTCAGACAAACCCTCAATGTTTTCTACAAAATGAACGTGCAGCGAAGCGCGACCGGATACTGGTTTAACAACAAACGGCCCTTGACAGTCACCAAAAGCAATGGCAAAACGCTGATGCAAATTAGGCTGCAAAATCCCTTGAGAAGGATGCCAAGTCATAAACGGAGCGGTTTTTATTCCGACTGATTGCAGTTCTCGTTTAAAAGCGTGTTTGTTATCTAAAGTTGAACTATTTAAAGGATTGTGACCGACATAAGGCATTCCCAACATTTCCAACAATGCGGGAGTGTGACAAACAGGATTGTAGCCCTGGACTCCGCCAGTATTCAGCCATACTAAATGGATATTTTTTTGTTTTAGTTGTTCCGGCAAGTTCATGTCGTCAGGCATGACAAAGACTTGCTGAAATCCAATTTCTGCTAAGGCTCTAGCAATCTCGCGAGCGACGATTTCGTAACTCTTCCAAGCGCGGGGATTGTGAGTTTTGTAAATCACTGAGCCGGGGCGATCGCAGTCGCCGCCGAACACCACCGCCATCCGCAATTTAGCAAACAGCACCTCTAAATATTGAGGCAGCAAACTAAAGTCATAATGCCAGCGATTCAGGATAATTGATGTGGGAATCATTTAAGTATTTTTTCCTTTGTATGTCATTTTTTAGCGACCGAACCGCTAGATTTTCCCAAATATATTCCAGCCAAAACCACAGAAAAAGCCAACCAATTAAACAAGCTCAAACTTTCCGAAAACAGCACCCAAGCCATAATAGCGGTAATTACGGGTTCTAGCAGCAGGAAAAAAGCTACAAATTCTGAGGACAAACGACCGAGACTGTGGATGAGCAGTCCCTGGCCGAAAGCTTGACAAATCACCGCCAAACCAATTACAGCCAGCCATCCCTGCCAAGAATAAGGGAAAATTCGATCGCCCGCCAGCAGAACCAGTGGCAAAACCAAGATACTGCCAATAAAACAGCGCCACATCAATATAGTTGTCGCCGGAAACTTGGTTCGCAAATGTTCTGAAAGTAGCAGATTTCCTGCATAAAACATCGCCGATAAAAGAGCAGCAATGTCGCCGACTAGATTGTATCCCGCCGTTTGCAAATCGTCCATTCCGATCGCAATTGCGCCAGACAAAGCCACCGCCAGTCCCATCAAAAACCTGTTGTCAAAACGCCGCCCCAACAGCAGCCATCCCCCCAAAGTAGTAAATAAAGGAGTTAAGTTTCGCAGTACAGTAGAATTAGCGACATTAGTCTGACTCAGCGACCAGGCCCAGAAACCCACAGAAGCAGAAGAAACCACGCCTACCGCTGTTAACAGCATCACATCCTGCAGAGTGTAGTTCGATCGCTCTTCAACTTGTGCCCCAGACATTCGGCGACGCGCAGCACCCGCACCATTCCACACTCCAAATACTACAGTTGCTATCCACAAACGGTTAAAAACAGTAGCATTCGGGCTGATTTCCCGTTCGCTAAACCTAATAAAAATCGCCGCCAGGGACACCGCTAGCAGTGCCGCCGACAGCGATGCGATCGCCCAAATTTTGCCTTTACTCTCAGCTAATTCATCGTTATTTAAACTGTCTGGCTTTCCTGAAACAAGAGTTTTGTCTTCAGTTGTTAAGGCAGAGTTTAACTCGGTTTTTTCCAAAAAATTGCGCTGAAGTTCAATATTTGGCTCTGGCAATTCCAGTTTTTTTGACATTATTAAAAGTTCCAATGAAGGCAAAACACAGAAAGCAGAAGGTATAATTATAAATTATACTAAGTCTCAAAACTCATGCAACAGTATCTGTAGGGTGCGTCGCCACCCTTAAATATTAAATAATATCCACAATCTTTGAGCGACGCACCGGTGCATACAGTCTTTCAGTAAGGCTCGCGAATTAAATAACTTACAATTTTAATTGTTATTGTGCGATGGGCGGGACGCCCATCCTTTTTGGACGGGCTTTCAGGCCCATCCCACAAACTTGTGGAAGTTATTTAATTCTCATTCCTAAACAAACCCACACTCATCATTGTTGCTTTCTGGAGGCGAGAATTGATAGTTAACAGCAGCTTAGGTTGAAGGTTTAACAGAAAGCCTTGTCAAAGCCTCCTTTAGCGCCGGCGGCAATTGGCGGATAATCTTGTTCTTATCGCGATCGACACCAACCAAAGTTACCTGTGCGGTGACATATAACTCCTGAGTCTCAGCCGATCGAATTTCGTAATCCCAAAGCAGCCGCACGCCCTCGCTAGCAGCCATCCGCGTTCTGACTGCCACAGATTGACCCATTTGTACAGCCCGGTGGTAGCGCAGCGAAAGTTCCACCACAGGCAATTCCAAACCCTGCGCCACCCAGTCGGCATACTCGATGCCGAGAGAACGCAAACTTTCCACCCTAGCTTCCTCCATCCAAGCCAGATAAGTCCCGTGCCACACCACACCGCTGTAGTCAGTATGGTGAGGGTAAACTCGCACCAAATATTCAAACCAGCCCTCAGAGTCCATCCCGCGCCGATTTTGAATGGCACCAGCCGGTGCGAGTTCTGGTTGAGTTCGATCGTTCTCTAACACTTTACAAATTGTTCCAAAACGCTACATTTCTACAAATCATAAGACAAACTTCAGGCTTATGCTTGACTGTAAGCAACTAGAGTACCAACGCCCTAGTTTAACGTCGCACAAGAAAACTCAACTGTTTTTACCGCCAAAACCATGATAGAAAAAATTTTAGTAGCCGTCGCCGGTCGCGGCTTGTGCGAAGAGATGTTTAATATGTTGATGGACATCCCTTCCTTGCAACAAACCTCTGTCACCGTCTTGCACGTCGTGCCGCCGCAAGTAACCTCCGATGGCATGGCCGAGAAGTTGGAAGAAGGAGGAAAGATTTTAGCACAAGCAGTCCAGTCTTTGAAAATAGATCCCAGCAAAGTCAACCCCCGGCTCAAACAGGGAGACCCCAAAACCACAGTTTGCCAAGTCGCAGAAGAAGAAAAAGCCGACTTAGTAATTATGGGTTCCCGCGGACTCGGACGGCTGCAATCGATTTTGGAAAACTCAGTCAGCCAGTACGTTTTCCAGCTAACATCCCGACCGATGCTGTTAGTAAAAGACGACATCTACGTCAAAAAAATCAAGCGCGTCATGGTGGCAGTAGACAAATCAGAAGCTGCCAAACAGTCATTAGAGCTTGCGCTATCTTTGGTCAAAGAAGTCAGCGGCGGAGAGATAATTTTAGTGCACGTCACCAAAGATTTGACGGGAAAATCCAGCACAGATTTAACAACAAGTGCTGAAAAAGACGCTGTATTGGCCCCAGCAGTAGCACTAACCAAACAAATGGGAGTTAGCTACCGCTGCGTGAGTGCTACAGGCAAGCCAGGGGAAGAAATTTGTCGGATTGCAGACGAGTTGAATGCCGACTTGTTGGTAATCGGTTCCCCGGATCGGCGACCCAGCGTTGCCAAAAACTTTGTGGATATCGATCGACTCCTGGGAAATTCGCTATCAGACTACGTGCGAGTTTATGCGAACTGTCCGGTCTTGCTAGCCCGCACAGTCGGCTAGAATCTCATCGTTAATATCATGTCCGATCTAGTGACCGCGATTAAAAGGGCGGGTTTTTGAGATTGTCAATTATTGGCAAGTATTGTTGGTGAACCCGCCCCTACCGTATTAGGGGTAATCGACCGGACATAATATAAGAGTTAGCAGCTAAAACTCAACAGTTAACAAAAAAAGCGCCTCAGCAAAAAGCTGTTGGCGCTTTTTTTTTGCAAGCAGCTTGCGCCTGACAGAAATAGCAGCAGTTGCTAATCTTTTCTACCTTGACGGCTAGCTGTTTGAATGTACAGAATGATTAGAAAAACACTGGGAACCAATACAAACAGAATGGTTGCCACAAACCCTAAATCGTTAACTTCCATGAAGACGCTCGCCTCTATCGGAAAATAGAAAAACACACACAACTAGGATATCACTCAAAGGCAAAAGGCAAACTCGAAGACAGAAGAAGAGCTGACGGACAAGCGTCGAAACCCGCTTTCTGCCTGGATGCCTCCCTGCCCAATCTCTTATTTGTCCTAGAAACCAAGTTTCTTTTCCTAGGCGAGCAAAAGGCGTGATTATACAGTGAAATAGGAAAAAAAACACAATTTTTGCATTCTGCAATTTTCTTTCTGTTAATCAACCTTCTGCCTTCTGAGAGTCACGGTTTAGTCTTGACGCTCACCGGGCCGTTGACCGTAGCTTGACAAGCCAACCGATAGTTTTCGGGCTTTTTCTTGAGCTTGCGGTTCTCAAAGTCAGTGCGGGGCGACAGATTTTCACTGCCCTCGACAATTTCCACAATGCAGGTGCCGCATTGACCGTAGCCCCCGCAATTCATCATCTTTCCCGAAAATGTGTACAAATCGATGCGGTTTTCTAGAGCTTTGAGCCTCAAATTGGCTCCGTCTGCTGCGATGACTTCCTGATTTTCCTTCACAAACTTGATATTGGCCATTGCCGATTCCTTAACGCAGTTGACATGGAACTCTATTACAAAATATTAACTAATGTGTCGGACGTTTAATACAGGATGTCCAATTGATCTGGTAATTAAAGCTCGCCCCAACCCCATCTCAAGGAGCATCCGAGAGGTTATTAGTCGGAAGATTGCTCACAGCCCGCTGGAGAGACGAAAGCCCCAGGTTGTAGTTGATAATTGCCGACAATCGGTTTCTCTCAGCCCTAGTCAAATCAGTTTCCGCCTGAATCACATCCGTCTGAGTACCCACACCAGCTTGAAACCGGAGTCTCGCCAAACGCAAAGCTTCCCTCGACTGCAAAACCCCCGCCTCAGAAGTTTCGATATTCTCAAAATTCGACTCTAAGCCATAATAAGCTTGTTCCACTTCCCGGCGCACTTGGTTGCGGAGTTGGTCGAATCGACTTTCGGCGATCGCAATATCAGCATCCCGCTGTTTCACCCTCGCGTTCGCCGCGCCCCCGTCGAAAATACTCCAAGTCAGACTCGCCCGGATCGAATAACCATCTGCCCAGCCGCGAGCAGTATACGGATCGGGGTTATCAGGGTCTTGTCCCAGCACGTTGTAACTACCTCCAACACTCAGTTGAGGCAAACGCCCCGCCTGAATCGATCGCCTCTGCTGCTTGCTGATATCCCTCTGCACCAACTGCTGTTCCAACTCGGGGCGATTCTTAAAAGCCTGCACGATACTGTCTTCCAAAGACAGCCTCCAAAAGCCCGCTTGCTCTACCGGATCTGCCGCCGTCAAGTTCGCCGACTGGCTGACATTCAAAATCTCAGCCAGACGCCGCTGGGCAACTCGCTGATCGCGACGGGCAACTGACAGTTGTTGCTGTTCGTTAGCCAAATTTGCCTGAGCCTGCAACACAGCAAACCGGGTTCCCACCCCTGCCCGTTCCAAAGCTTCGGCATCCCGCAAACTTTGCTCGGCATTTCTGACCGAAGCTTGGCGGATGGCAACTTGTCCGTCCGCGTTTTGCAAGGTGTAGTAAGCCTCAGCAGTGTCGAAGCGGAGTTCCTCGGCTTGGCGTTCCACATCCAATTCCCGAAGGCGCAACTGTTCCTCTGCCGCGCGGATGTTAGCCCGCCGCCTGCCGAACAAATCCACGTCATAGCTCAACTGCAAAGTGCTGTTGAGACTGTTGCTGCCGAAATTTGTGCCGGCTTGCTCGGCGGGCTGCCCGGTTCGGTTAGCCAGAGCGTTGAGGCGGCGTTGCCCAGCCCGGATTCCGAGTTCTCCGCCTGCCGTCACAGAGCGGCTGGCGTCCATTTGAAAATTCAGGTCTGGATAAAGAGCAGCTTGCTGTTCGCGCAAAGCTGCTCTGCTTTGTTCCACTTGCTGTCCGGCGATTTGCAAAACTTGGCTGTTACGGCGCGCGAGGTCGATCGCCTGCTGCAAAGTAATTGACTCTATTTGCTCGATTCTGACATCCTCCGGGTTTGTCGGAAACAGCAGCGGATTCGGGTTGGGTTCCAGGGAAGCCGGAGGCTTGGTGTCTAAAATACCCCTGGGAGGGAGAGGGGGGAAACTTTCGTTCGGAGTGCCCCGGAGGATGGGTACCGGGGAACTCGGCACAGGAACATTGTTGGGAGGGTTCGGGGAAGGCTGCTGAGTCTGTGTCGGTTCCAACCCTCTTAGAGGCGTTGCACCGGCCTGAGACAGAGTTGATGGGGAAGCCGGAGCAGCCTGTTGAGGCTTTGATGCTTGCTCGGTTCCGGTTGGGGGGTTAAGGGCGATCGACTGTTCGGCATCTGATGCTGATTCTGCCGCTGTGTTCGAGGTCGATCGAACATTGGGCCCTAATTCGAGCTGATTGAAGCGGGCCAAACTGTCCTGAGATTGAGTCGGAGACTGTGCTGAAGCACTCTGTGCGGCGTTGCCCAAAGTAATTGCAGCGCCCACTCCGACTACGATGATTTGACGAAAAACACGCATAATTTTTTAATTACTCTGCAATCCTAGAGACAATTTTAGAGCAAGATTGAGGTCTCAAATTTCTAGTCTGTAGCCTGAACTCGACGGTTGCAAGTCACAATTACCCTACTCATCTTAACTTTTGAATGTTCGATTCAAAATTTAGAATTTAACTTCAGCAGTTGCCAGACCGATCGCCGTCGAGATTAGTTCCTCTACTCCGCTCACCGGCAAAATCCGGGTTTTTAGCAAGCTGGCGAGCTGTTCGAGGGTCATGTCGTCGAGAAAACGCGGTTCCCCCTGTTTTAGCATCACCGACGGCAGCAGGATGCCATCTCCCAAGTCTCGCCCCTGCAAAGCTTCGAGCAAATCTTGCCCGGTGAGCAAACCCGTAACAGTGATAGTTTGTCCCCAGTAGCGGCTGCACAGTGCTGCCATGTTGACGGACAAGCCGGGAATTTGGTTTAGTTGTTGTACGATCGGCTCAAAAGCTTTTTCAACAGCATTCCCCACCACCCAAACCAACTTGCGCGGCGGGTTAACTGGCATCGGTTGCAGCTTCTCAAAAGCCGTTTCAAACTGCTGGATAAACTGGCGGATCGAACCCACACCATTACCGATTTGGGGATAATCTTCGTAATCAGCAGCCGACGGCAAATCTAAACCAGCTATTAAAAACCACTCGTCAGCCAGCCAAATACAGCGCGATTTTGAATTCTTCCTTTTCGGCTTTCCGCCGCCCTTTCCTTTACTCAAAAGCACTTGAATTTTCTGCACTTGCTCGATTACTTCTCGCGCTTTTTCCGCAGTTACTGCAATTAATTCATCTTCGGCAGGGCGAAAGCGAGTTAAACCCACCGGCACTACAGCCACCGATGCTACAGCGGGAATACTTCCAGTATGAAACTTGGCCAAATCTAACAAAGTGCGTTCTAAATGTTCCCCATCATTAATACCAGGACAAACAACTACTTGAGCGTGAATTTGCAAGCGGCGTTCTTGAAACCATTTGATTTGTTCGAGAATCTTCCCAGCCCTGAGATTTTTTAGCAACCTAATTCGCACTTCCGGTTCCGTAGCGTGTACCGAAACATATAGAGGAGAAAGCCGCATTTGTTCGATTCTGTCCCACTCTTTTTGAGTCAAATTTGTGAGAGTGAGATAGCTACCATAAAGAAAGCTGAGGCGGTAGTCATCATCTTTGAGATACAAAGTTTCGCGCTTTCCCGGAGGCTGTTGGTCAATGAAGCAAAAAGGGCAGCGATTGTTGCACTGAATTAGTCCATCAAAAAGAGCCGTCTCAAATTCTACTCCCAAGTCTTCGTCATACTCTTTTTCTATTTCTAATTTGTGACTTTTGCCTTTACTGTCTAATACTTCTAATTCTAGAACTTCATCCGCGCACAGGAATTGATAGTCAATTAAGTCGCGGGGTTTTTGACCGTTGACGGCGACGATTGAGTCTCCGGGTTCAAATCCCATTTCGGCGCAGATGCTGTCGGGGATAACTTTGGTGATTAGGGCGGGCCGGATTGATAAGTCGCTCATGGTTATTAGTTATTTGTTATTTGTTATTTGTTAGCGGAGAATGTTTACAGTTTAACTTGTCTAGGCTGACAGAAGCGATCGCCCGATCGCTTCTGCCAGTCTAGGCGGGTGAATTGTCTTTAACAGAATTGACTTGTCGGGTTGCTAAATATACAGCATTATATTTTTTCCATAAACAGTCCTGCAATCCGCACCTCAAAAGTTATTCCGGGTAGCTGAGGCTGCCATCCAAGTTGCACAGCTTGCCGTATCCATTGTGCTGCATCAGAGGGTGTTACTGGTTTCACTTCTTGCGTGGAAATAATCTTCCACACTCTTACTTCTGGTGGCGCTCCATCTCGCGGTTTCACCGGTATCCATTCACAGTTAGTTAAACTATAACCTTGAGGATGAGGTCGATCGGTGATGATAACTAACACCGAGCCCGGTTCTTCAGCGTGTTCGACAGCAACATGAAGATTCCCACCATCGTAGTCTGCTTGCGTATTAGTAGCTTGTCTTCGGATTAGCCAAATGAAAGGCTCCCCATCAACAATTATTTTTCTTGTTCCTTTTTTCGGTATTGACATAGTTTACTAAGGTCGATCGCCTTTAGAATCAGGATAAGTTCTGGGTTGTGAATTTAGCTTTGCTGTGAGAGGATGTATCAAAAATATGTATTTATGAAACTCAAAATTTTGACTGGTTCCTGACAGGCTTCGTTGTTTTTGCCAGCACAACACCGCTCTTTTATCAACCCAGCCGTCCGGGAAATAATCGCTTTTGTTGCGATACTATGCCATATATTAGCACTGGGATTCTGAACGGAGAAGCCGTTTGAAATCTGATACTATTGTTCCCACAATTCCGGGAGCGATAAATAAGCACATGGCTACACCAATGCTAGCAGCAGGAACCAGCATAATTAGCGCTAATTGTTTATTTTTTCCTCGCTATCTTCGAGCATTTTACATCCTTCACGGCGACGCTCACTTTGAGTTAAAAGCTAACAGCTTGTCAGCTATTAATAAGCTTTTTATGAACTGGCTCTCCGGCCCGTTCCACAAGAAAATTTACTCTTTGTGGAACAGGCATCTTGCCTGTTCTTGTTTTGTGGAACAGGCATCTTGCCTGTCCTTGTAATTATAACAACCTACGCATTTTTCACGGCCCCACCTGCGAGCGCCGTTAAAATGGCCACGCCAAAAGCTAGCCGATACAACACAAATATCCACATCTTTTGAGTTTGCAGGAACTTCATTAGCCACGCGATCGACAAATAAGAAAACACAAATGATGAAATCGTTCCGACTATCAAAGCTGCAACTCCCGCATGGCTGATTCCTTGTCCCAAATCACCCCTTAATTCCACTAATCCAGCCAGAGTAATTGCCGGAATTCCCAATAAAAAAGAAAACCGGGCGGCGGCAGGTCTTTCCAATCCCATGAACAATCCTGCTGTTAGAGTGGAACCCGATCGCGAACAGCCCGGAATCAAGGCTATTGCTTGAGCTAATCCCATCAAAATACCGTCTAAGACAGTTAACTTTTCATAAGTGCGATTGCGCTTGCCAATTTTTTCTGCTGTTGCTAAAAGTAGCGACATGACGATCGAAGCAATGGCGATGCTGGCCAAACTCCTGAGTGGCGACTTGTCAAAATCTGGAACCAATGCCTTGATTAGCAGCCCGAAAAAGACTATAGGTATTGTTCCCAAAACCAGTGCTACCGCCATTTGAAACTCATGGGATTTGTAGTTGCGCTGCACCAGGGCTTCTACTGCACCAACAGTTATATTTGTCAAGTCTTTCCAGAAATACCAAAGCACTGCAATAATGCTGCCCAACTGAATAACAGCAGTATAAGCAACTCCGGGATCGCCCCATCCCAGGGCGATCGGCACTACCTTCAAATGAGCGCTGCTGCTGATAGGCAAAAACTCTGTTAATCCTTGTACAATTCCTAAAACAAGGGCCTGCGCCAGATTGATTTGAGCCGGCCCGGAAACATCAGCAGCAGCAGTTTGGGCCAGGAGTGCGTCAAGCAAAGCTATCATTAGTTGTAAATTCCCAGTTGTCAGTTTCTAGTAATCAGTTGAATTTAATATCTTGCACCCTTGTCGGAAGCTAGAAGCCCATCCCACCACAAATAAATTTTATTGTGGCGCGGACACTTCCAGCCCGCCCCTGAAAAGCCGATCGCAAATAGTGATCTTGGGCCTGTCGAATCACCTTGTCGATCGCCACTATCAGCAATTTACGATCGTCGAGCCGAAACTACTTTAACCTACTCAACAACATTTGCCTACATTTTGCTGATAAACTTAGGAAAGTTTTTGCATCTGATTTCGCTTTTGTTACAGCAACTGCCCACAACCTATGATATTTCCTGAGAAAAAAAAATCACTTGTTACTGCTGCTTCTGGCATCCGCTGGCTGAGGCGAATCTTGTCAGCCAGTCTTGTAACAGTGGCGATCGCACTTAGCTTCATACTGCTAAGCGGCACGGCCCCAGCCTTGGCAACTCTTACGGACGATCGCTTTGACGGTACAATATTTGCCCTCTACGCCGGCAACGGTTCCCTAGTTCCTCCTAAAGTCAAGATTGCAGATTCTTTCAAACGCCATAAACCCGTATTGTTAGTTTTTTACACTGACGACAGCAGCGACTCCAAGCAATACGCCATCGTCGTCTCTCAACTCCAAGAATTTTACGGGCGCGAAGCCGATTTTATGCCGATAACAATTGACTCTTTGCCTCCGCAACCGTCACCCGAAATCACGGAACCCAGCCATTATTACGAAGGTTTCGTACCTCAAACTGTCATCCTAGACCAATCGGGAAAAGTAGTTTTCAATAAAAAAGGACAAATACCATTTGAACAGGTAGATGACGCTTTTCGTAAAGTATTTGACTTGCTGCCTAGAGAAAAATCCATTCCGCTCAAACGCCGTGTCGTGAACGAACTCAATATCGAATTGTCCAAGTAATAGGTAATGGCTAATTGCTAGTGGCTATAGCAATCTTCAATGATTCCTCAACCAGAGTTTTTCGGTCTTATATTGAATAAGGTATGCTGTGGCGCACCTTACATTGATCGTGATACTAATTGGATTGAAAAAGTGACAGGCAGAAGATAGAAGGTAGAATTAAAAATTAAGCTACGGGTAAAGACACGGCATTGCCGTGTCCCTACCAGTATCAAGGCAAAATAGATGTGAACAGTTTAAACTTTAAACAATGAGTAGAACCTTAATTCCTGTGATTCTGGCCGGCGGTAAAGGCGAACGTTTCTGGCCACTAAGTCGCAAGCAGCGGCCCAAGCAGTTTTTGAGTCTCGACGGTAGCGGCAAGAGTTTGCTGCAAGGGACGGCGGAAAGACTTTTGGAATTAGGTAACGGTTGGGACGATTTGTGGGTAGTAACGTCGGAAATGTTGGCTGCGGGGGTTCGCGAACAGTTGCCGCTGTTACCGCCGGAGAATTTGCTGGCGGAACCGGAGGGCCGGGATACTGCGCCGGCGGTGGCCTGGACTGCTATAGAAACTGCGAAGCGTTACGGTGAGGATGCGGTTGTTGGTTTTTTCCCGGCGGATCACTGGATTGGGGAACCACAGGAGTTTATCAAGACTTTGGAGGCGGCGGCCGAGTTGGCGAGAAATCAGGATGCGATCGCCACTTTGGGAGTCAAGCCGAGTTATGCTTCTACCGGTTACGGCTACATCGAACAAGGCGAGGAAATCGGCAGTTTTGGGGGTTTTCCGGCTTATCGGGTAGCGAGGTTTACCGAAAAGCCCGATCGCACAACTGCGGAAGAATTTGTAGCCAGCGGCAAGTTTAGTTGGAACGGCGGAATTTTTGTATTTCGAGTCGGAACAGTCTTGACAGAATTGCGAAATCATGTACCGGAAATGATGGCAGCTTTGGAAGCAAAAGGCGCCCAGGCTTACTCAGAATTACCCAAAATTAGCATCGATTACGCGCTGATGGAGAAGACGCAAAAGGCCTGTGTTCTGCCCGTAGGCTTTAGCTGGGACGATTTGGGAGATTGGAATGCGATCGGTCGTTTGCTGCAAGGAGACAAGCCGAATGTGGAGTTAGCAAAACACGTCGGCATTGATACGAAAGGTGGCATCTTTTATGCAGCCGATGAGAATGAGGTGATTGTCACCATTGGTTTAGAAGATGTGGTAGTTGTCCGAGATGGCAATGTGACTTTGATTGTGAAAAAGGACAGGACGCAGGAGATTAAACAGGTAATTAAAGTGTTGGGAGAAGATGATAAATTGAAAGATTTATTGTGATAGAAAAAGGGCGATTGAGAATCGCCCTTTGAAATTACAATAAATCCCGGAAAAAGCTACATACAAAAAAATATAAAACAGGGTGTTTTTCCAGAAGCTGTTAAAGAGGTTGAACCGGGCGAGCGTAAAACCCATCATTTAATTGTCTTACAGACTAGACTGAGGTTCGGTTTCCCATGTATAATAACTTAAATTATGGAATCAAGCGGTTGAGTACAGAGCGCTATAGAGAAAATAAGCCAATGAACACCTACTTTCAATCCCCTGCTGTCACTCTCTACCAAGGTGACTGCTTAGATGTATTAAACTCACTGCCTAATAATTGTGTCAATCTAATTCTGACAGACCCCCCCTATCATTCTACTAAAAAAGATAACATTACGGGCGACAAAAGATTTAAAAATGATCGAGATTACCTTCACTGGTTAGACAATATAGCCGAGCAATGGCAGCGGGTATTAGCTCCCAATGGCTCTTTCTACTGTTTTGCCTCTAATAAAATGGCAGCCAAAATTGAGGTAATGTTAGGTGAAAGATTTAATGTCCTAGCTTCAATTACTTGGACAAAACCCAATGAACCAGGCTATGATGGATGGAAGCAAAAGGCAAAAAAAGAAAATTTAAGGAGTTGGTATCATCATTCGGAACGGATTATTTTTGCTGAATCAGCATCAGCGGAAAACAACAAACAATCAGCTTTTGGTAGCTTGCTCAGAAAAACCCGCGAAGCTGCAGGGATCTCAACTATTCAGCTAACAGAAGCTATTGGTGAGTATGGGAGTGTCAATCACGGTGGTGCAGTATCGAATTGGGAGACCGGCAGAAACATCCCCAGTCCCGAACAATATCAAAAACTGAAATCGGTGTTGTCTAAATTTAGCCCCCAAGTCCCAGAATTACCTGATTATCAAGAAATAATCAGACCTTTTTCTGTAACTGCCGATATACCATACACCGATGTTTGGGATTTCCCAACAGTTAGACCTTACCGGGGTAAACACCCAGCAGAAAAGCCATTAGATATGATTACTCATATTATTGAAGCCAGTTCTTATTCGGGTGATATGGTGCTGGATTGCTTTGCAGGTTCAGGTGTTGTTGGACAAGCAGCCCAAATGTTAGGTCGTGAAGCTATGCTGATTGAGATTGAAGAAAGTCTGTGTCACAAAATAACTTTACGGTGTTCTGATATATCACAGCCATTACCAAAGTCTAAAACATCAGAATTTGACTGGAAAAAGGAATTTTTGTTTCAAAAATTATTAAATAATGTGTCTTCGGAAAAATAATTAATTAATTATTTTTCCGTTATTTGTGAGGACTTCTTCCATCCATTTTAATGTGCGTTTAACTCCCCAGTCTCTAGCTGCTGCATTACAGTGATGATGTCCCATCCCAAATTGTAACGACAGTGATTATATACTCCGGCTCTGAGTTCCTTAACATGAAATAAATTTGCTGTGGTAACTGTCAAATCAGGTACATTTCTACCTTCAGCTTGTTCCACGCGGGACGCCAGTTCTTGAGCTAGGATAGGCTTCAAGCAAAGAGGGCAAACGGTACGCTGTTGGCTATCTATTATCCTGTTTTGCGGAAGTAAATTAATATCTATAAGTCCCATGGACTGACATTTAGCTTCTATTTTTGCCTTGCATTCTTCAGGATTCGGTGTGCCTTCTTCTCGCGCCATATCAAGAATTCCTTCGGTTTGCCACACAAGGAAAGATAACTGATATTTAGTAGCTTCTATTTCCGTTTGTGAAGCATACTCATAAATCCTAATTCCTGCTCCTTGACCGCCAGTATCGCTATCTATGTACCCATGCCTTTCAAGAGAGTCTTTAGCACTGGTAGTATCTGGTACGCGGGCAAGGTATTGACCTCCTAGTGGTGAAATTCGAGAGTTAGCAGGATGCCAACCATACTGACTTGGAGGGTAGCTGTTCCATTGAAGTCTAGTCTCATAAAATACTAATAAATTTTGTCCAAGCTGTAAGTCTTTTGGTAAATTTGATTTAGAGGTTGGAGGAATCTCGGAAAAGTATTCCTCTGGATGGGCAAGAACTATGTAACCATTTTCAAATCCTCCTGGTGGTGGGACAACACCAGCTTTCCACGAGCTTAGCGGTATGAGGACTGTGCTACATCGGCGGACGCGGTTTTGATAAACAGTATCTTTCTCTGCACCTCTGGTTTGACCTGTCTTTTCAACTTTTCTAGCTATTGCTGCTGGCAGACCAAGTTGATAGCTCAACCGAGTATTTTTAGCTTTAGCATTTTTTTTAGCTGTCACTCTTCTACCTCTATACCATAGTTAGCAAAGAGAGCAGAAATAGATATATCCAGGGCTTTTGTTAGATTTTCAATATTCTCCAAAGATGGATTGCGCTGACCTCTTTCTATGCTCGAAATGTAAGTACGATGAAGTCCTGAAATTTCGGCTAGGTGTTCTTGTGATAGATCGAGTTCTCGCCGACGCCGCCTTATGGCTTTTCCAAAACGCTTTTTGATATCTATTTCACTTTTTTGCTTCAAGGTACAATTATCAAAAAATGTAGACAATAAATCTACAGACTATAAATAAACTTTTATAGACAATAAGTCTACAGATTATAAGTCAATTAATGAATGCTATAAGTAACAAAACGGTCTGAAAAAGTTTCCGAGACGAGGAAATTCTCAACAGCAATTCTGCTACCCAAAATTCGTGAAGCGAAGCTATCCCGTAGGGAATCGCGCCCCATTCGCACCACCCCCAAGTTATTCCCCAAGACACTGGTCAGCTTGGTCAACAGCGCTATCCTAGTAGTTATATAGCCCTTAAACCCGATCGACCCGGAGGCCCCTTGTTTAGCCTAGTTCAAAACACTTCTCGCAAAGGAGAAATTCTAGAGGTCGTCTTCCGCAACGGTTGGGACTACATGAAAAGCCTCCTAACCGGCCGCAAAACCGACGCACCCAGTCTCCCAACTCCAGCAGTTCTCCGCAACATCCTCGTCGAATTAGGCCCAGTTTTTGTCAAATTGGGTCAATTGCTGAGCACCCGTCCTGACCTTTTGCCGGCCAGCTATATCGAAACTCTCTCCACGCTACAAGCGGAAGTGCCGCCCGTACCGTGGTCGCAAGTAGAAGCAATCGTCCGCCAGGAACTCACACAATCTCTCGAAAATACCTTCGCCAAATTTAACACTGAAGCGATCGCAGCAGGTTCGATCGCCCAAACCCACAAAGCTACCTTAAAAGACGGCCGCGAAGTCGCCCTCAAAGTTCAGCGCCCCGGTATCGATATTGTCATCGAACAAGACATCGCCGTGCTCCGAGGTTTGGCAGAACTTGTCATGCTCACAGACTTCGGTCAACAATACGATATTGTCGCCCTAGCTGAAGAATTTGCGATCGCCCTGCGTGCAGAACTCGACTTCATTCAAGAAGCCAGCTACACAGACGAACTGCGCCGCAATTTATCTAAAAGTAAATGGTTTGACCCCACACAAGTTGTTCTACCAGAAATTAACTGGGAGTTAACTACAAAAAAACTCTTAGTAATGGAGTGGCTGAACGGAGTCCCGATTTTGTTAGGCGATTTGCAAGGAATTCGCCACAAAGGAGATATAAATGCCGAACGCGAAGAAATTACAACGCTGCTTTGCCGCGTTTTCTTCCAGCAGTTGTATATCGACGGATTCTTTCACGCAGACCCGCATCCCGGCAATTTATTTTATCTCAAAGACGGCCGGATAGCTTTGCTGGACTGCGGCATGGTCGGCAGATTAGACCCGCGCACTCAGCAGAATTTGACAGAAATGTTGCTGTCAATTGTCGATTTAGACGCTCAGCGCTGCGCTCAATTAACATTGGAAATGGCAGAATTTGCTCAGCCGAAAAGTTTAGCTGTTCTAGAGAACGATTTGGCGAGAATGCTGCGAAAGTATTACAATGTCAGCTTGTCGCAAATGAACTTGTCGGAAATTTTTTATGAGGTGCTGGAAATCACCCGCAAAAATAAAATTCGACTGCCCAGCAATCTCGGTTTGTATGCAAAAACTCTAGCTAATTTGGAAGGACTGGCGCGTTCTTTTAATCCCCGGTTTAATATTGTAGAGCAGGTCAAACCGCTGATGACCGATATGTTTCGGCGTCAGTTATTAGGAGATGACCCAGTACAGGCTATGCTGAGAACTGCCCTGGATCTCAAAAGCTTGTCTTTGCAATCTCCGCGACAGGTGGAAGTGCTTTTAGACCGGGTAACTTCGGAAACTTTGAAGTGGAACTTGACACTAAAAGAACTCGACCCGCTGCGCCGCACTCTGGGGGATTCTGCGAACCGACTTTCTTTTAGCATTGTCGTGGGTTCACTGATTATAGGGGCTGCAATTATTTCTTCTAACGCCCAAACTTCTCAGCTATCTTTTCTGAGCACTGGTTTGTTTGGGGCGGCGAGTTTTTTGGGTTTTTGGTTGATTATTAGTATTCTCAGGTCAGGGCGTTTGCGGAGTTGATTGAAAAGGGGAAATGGGGAAAATCAGGAGATATAGCAATCCTTTCGGGAAACGCGTAACAGGCTTTTTTTGTGAACGAACCGCGAAGACTCTCTTGACGCGAATGTTGAGAAGAGAAGAGAAAAATTTCACAATTGATGCCAGGATTGCTATAGCATCCTCAACTATTAAGCAACATCTCTGACTTAAGATAGGCGATCGCCCGCAACAGCTAAGTCTAAGCTAGAAATTATAGTTAGATCGAGTTTTGAGAGACTAAAGTCTCTCAAAACTCGATCGCTAATGACTTCAGTCCTTATTACAAACCTATTTTGTGATAAAAATAGAGCTAGGTGTTATTTTGAATGAGCAATATTAACCAACTATTTCAAAAAGACAAATTGCCGGAATTGGGATTAGTCTGCATTACAACATCCGATGCAGTTCGCTTTCGCACTGTCACGCGGAAGCGACTTTTACAGCTTTCGGAAACCGAACAAGAAACTGTATTGCGCGAGCTTTATACAGACAACTTAAAGCGGCTTGACAAAGCGATCGACTTCTGTTCCGTCAATCAGATTAAGCTCTACCGCATGACTTCTGCACTGTTCCCTTTTGCAGATACAGATTTGGGGGAAGCAGTGCTACACTCAATGACTGAGGAATTGCGGAAGACGGGCGATCGCGCTTTGTCTTTGGGCATCCGTTTGGTACTCCACCCGGATCAATTTGTCGTCCTCAGTTCCGACAAGCCTGATGTCGTTGCAAACAGCATTAAAATTCTGGCGACTCATGCTTTAATTTTAGATATGTTGGGACAGCCCCGATCGCCCCAGGCACTGATGAACATTCACGGCGGTAAGGGCGATCGCATTTCGCAGCTCAAATCAGTCATCCGCGACTTGCCAGAATCGATTCGATCGCGCTTAACCTTTGAAAATGACGAATACGCTTACAGTTCCTCGGAAATTTTAGAAGTTTGTCTCGATACCGGCGTACCAATGGTTTTTGACGCCCACCACCACGTCATTCACGAACATTTAGAAACTTACGACGACCCCAGCGTTGCCGAAATGCTAGCAGCAGCCCGCACAACTTGGTCGGTTCCTGAATGGCAATTAGTGCACATATCGAATGGCAGAGAATTTTTTGCCGACCCGCGCCACAGCGATTTAATTACAGAAATGCCTAATTGCTATTATCAGGCTCCTTGGATTGAAGTAGAAGCTAAATTCAAAGAATTAGCTATTGAAAAGTTGCGCGCCGAATGGTTGTCGTCGAAGGTTCCACAATTTACCAATGTCTCGTAGGGTGGGGTTTTACCCACAATAATTGCCTAAAACCAATCATCGCGCAAATTCACCCCCACTTAACGGTAAATCGCAAGAATAGGCAAGATGCCTGTTCCACAAAGAATGAATTTTCTTGTGGGGTGTCTCGCCCGCCCAAGAACAGGCAAGATGCCTG
>NZ_JAUBRP010000014.1:43517-81692 GCF_036701935.1 Microcoleus sp. M2_D5
TGAATTTTCTTGTGGGGTGTCTCGCCCGCCCAAGAACAGGCAAGATGCCTGTTCCACAAAAAATGAATTTTCTTGTGAGGTGTCCCGCAAGAACAGGCAAAATGCCTGTTCCACAAATAATGAATTTTCTTGTGGGGTGTCTCGCCCCCCCGCTTTTTTACTCCGACAGTCCGACAGGGGTTAAAAACCCCTGTCTCATAGCTAAAGTCCTCTAAAAGAGAACTAAAATAGATAGATATTGAGCTCGTATTTCCAGTCGGTTTTAACCGACTTTAGCTTTGAGGCAGGGGTTTCAACCCCTGCCGGACTGCCGGATTACCCGACTGTCGAACTGCCGGAATCGGTAAAAACCGCGTTAATACAACTATAAAATTATGTGTGGACGATACACTTTAACTACTTCAGCTCAAATCATCGCCGAATTCTTCAAACTGTCCCAAGTTCCCGATATCAAACCGCGATACAATATCGCCCCTACTCAATCAGTTGCCACAGTAACAGTTGAACCAGAAAAAATGCAGCGAGAGTTTCAATTTATGCGCTGGGGTTTGATTCCAAGTTGGGCAAAAGACATGAAAATAGGCAGCAAGATGATCAATGCGCGATCGGAAACTGTAGCCGAAAAACCTGCTTTTCGCAGCGCCATCAAGCACAGGCGATGTTTGATAGTCGCTGACGGTTTCTACGAATGGCAGCAGCAGGGAAAGAACAAACAGCCTTACTATTTTCAAAAGGCAGACGGCGAACCTTTTGCTTTTGCCGGTTTGTGGGAAAATTGGGAATCTCCAGAACAAGAAAACATTGTATCTTGCACTATAATTACTACCGCTGCTAACGAAACAGTGCAGCCGCTGCACGATCGAATGCCGGTGATTATCCCCGACAGCGATTGGGAACAGTGGCTCGATCCTTCTGTTAAAAATGCTCGGGAAGTTTTGCCCTTGTTAAAGCCCTATGCTTCCGAAGCCATGAAAGCAAAGGCGGTAAGTGCGATCGTCAACAGTCCAAGTAGAGACAGTCCCGAATGTATTAGCGATCGGCAATAAATCATGGGAGCGGACAAAACCGAGATAGTTTGAGTTATGATGTAAAATGATGTTTGAGCTCTAGCTTTGGTTTTCTAACGATCAGTTTAACTCAATTGTTATTTGCTCAAACATTTTTTTAATCTTAACATCAGTTAGAAGACAAAAAATATGATAGGATACGTTACATTGGGTACCAACGATCTTGAACGTGCAGCAAAGTTTTATGATGCTTTGCTTGCTGAAATTGGCGCTCGACGATTCATGGAATTCGACGGATTTATCGCATGGAGCGTTTCTCCAGATCGACCAGCACTTGCTATTACAAAACCCTTTGATGGTAACACAGCAACTGTTGGCAATGGAGTAATGATAGCTCTTCAAGTTGACAGTCCAGAAAAAGTTAACTTAGTTTATAACAAAGCGATCGCACTTGGGGCTAAGGATGAAGGGGCAGCAGGACCAAGAGGCGTGTTGCCGGGGTTTTATGCCGGATATTTTCGGGATCTTGATGGGAATAAGCTGAACGTGTTTTGTATGACTGGGACAAACACTTAAGATTTTTATTTTTCGTGAGGTTCGCCGAAAAAAAGCTATTTCCGGTCGTTAGCTATTAGTTATCAATCCCTAAAGAAGAGTTGATAACTAATAACTAATCGCTAATGACTAATAACTAAATTAACTCTCGTACATCCGCGCTTCAGCAGCTTCGGGATTTTCCTCGCAATACTCGTCAAAAGCCGTTTTTTCAAGCTTCATCGATCGCTGGTGAGAAGCCTCAGCTTGCATTTCCTCTACAATATCCCAGGCTACCGCGCACTCTCTAGAAGTAGCGCCTTTTTCGGCACAGATAGTTCTGGCATCCGCGATCGCCTGTTCGATTTCTTCGTCAAATAAAATACTCTTCGGCTTCTCAAGAAAATCGCTTTTTGTCAATATATCCGTGACCGAAATAATGCCCACTAGCTCGTCCTTAATCACCGGCGCCCGACGGATGCGGGTATTCGCGAACAACCTAGCCACATATTCCACGCCCAAGTCAGGATTGACCGTAATGCAAGGTTTGGTCATAATCTCGAAGACGCGAACTTTTTTCGGGTCTACTCCGTAGGCTGCTACTTTATAGACAATATCCGTTTCCGTGACAATGCCGTAGGCGTCTTGTTCGTGGCGGCGTTCCACAATCAACGCGCGCAAACACAAATCGTTCATCATCGTCACCGCTTCAGCTACCGTTGCTGAACCGCGAATGGTAACAACATCTGTGGTCATAATATCTTGGGCTTTCATCATCATTTTTATTGCTTCCCGCTGATAAAGTCTACTGCTTCCCGATTTGGGGCTGTCCATTTGATTTGCGATCGTCATTAGGACTAACCCTCAGAAACCCGGTTTCTACCAAAATTTTGGGTTTAGTAACGATAAATCCGGTCTAGCAACCAGGTTTCTGAGAAATCGTGCGATCGCAAACTAATCATAAAACCTTTAACGGCATTCGGAATGACAAGTTGCCTGAAACAGCCCCTGGCTGCCCCGGAACCTCTGGAGTCCGCGATTTAGCGCTCAGACGGGGCTAGCGTGCGATCGTCCAAGCAAGAGTGAAGTATGGGGGCGATCGATCCTTGAGCTTGTTGGACTCAGATTTTCCAGCCCCAGTCTCAAAGAAGCAAAAGTTAACACAAACTAAGCAACTGCTTGCGCTCGCACAGATCCCCGCCTCTGATAAACTTGATGGCTGGGAGTGCAAAAGAGCACAAGGCACGCATCAGCAGTTGGGAGGATCTAGTTCGTGGACAATGTAATCGGTTTAGAGATTATCGAAGTAGTTGAGCAGGCAGCCATCGCCTCCGCTCGCTTGATGGGCAAAGGCGAAAAAGATGAAGCCGACAGAGTGGCTGTAGAAGCCATGCGGGAGCGCATGAACAAAATTCATATGCGCGGCCGCATCGTGATCGGCGAAGGCGAACGCGATGACGCACCCATGCTTTACATCGGCGAACAAGTAGGTATTTGTACCCGCGAAGATGCCAAAGATGTCTGCAACATAGATGAATTGATCGAAATTGACATCGCTGTTGACCCCTGCGAAGGTACTAACCTGGTGGCTTACGGTCAAAACGGTTCGATGGCAGTTTTGGCAATCTCTGAAAAAGGTGGTTTGTTTGCGGCACCGGATTTCTACATGAACAAATTGGCTGCTCCTGCGGCTGCTAAGAATCATGTAGATATTCGCAAAACGCCCACTCAAAACCTCAAAATTATCTCTGATTGTCTCAGCCGCAGTATTGAAGATTTGGTGGTGGTGGTCATGGATCGCCCCCGACACAAAGATTTAATTAATGAAATTCGGCAAGCGGGTGCAAGAGTTCGGCTGATCAGCGACGGCGACGTTTCGGCAGCGATTTCTTGCGCGTTTTCTGGTTCCAACATCCACGCACTTATGGGTATTGGCGCAGCACCCGAAGGCGTGATTTCCGCAGCAGCAATGCGCTGCTTGGGCGGTCACTTCCAAGGGCAGTTAATTTACGATCCGGCTGTTGTAAAAACTGGTTTGATCGGTGAAAGCAAAGAGAGCAATATCGCCCGCCTGAAAGAGATGGGCATCACAGACCCAGACAAGATTTACAATGCTGAAGAGCTCGCATCTGGAGAAACAGTTCTGTTTGCAGCTTGCGGGATTACTCCCGGAACGCTGATGGATGGAGTTCGCTTCTTTGGCGGCGGCGCTCGCACTGAAAGTTTAGTAATTTCTTCTCAGTCGAAAACGGCTCGATTTGTGGATACAATCCATATGTTTGACCAGCCGAAATCTCTGCAATTGAATTAGTGATTAGTTAGTGGTTAACAGTTAAATGTTAACAATTAACAGTTAACGGTGAACAGTCACCAGTGATTAGCAATTAGCGATAAACTAAGAACTAATAACAGGTGACTGTTAACAACTAAGAAAGAAATAGTGACAAATCACAGATATGAATATTGCAGTCGTAGGTCTCAGCCACAAAACAGCGCCGGTAGAAGTTCGCGAAAAACTGAGCATTCCAGAACAGAAAGTTGAAGCCGCGATCGCCCAATTGCGCGGCTACCCCCACATTCAAGAGGTTGCCATCCTCAGCACTTGCAACCGCTTAGAAATCTATATTGTTACCAGCGAGTCGGAACCGGGTGTGCGAGAGGTTATTCAGTTCCTTTCCGAATGCAGTAAAGTTCCTTTACAGTCTTTGCGCCCTCACCTGTTTATTTTGCTGCACGAAGATGCGGTGATGCACTTGATGCGAGTGGCTTCTGGCCTCGACAGTTTGGTGCTCGGAGAAGGACAAATTTTGGCTCAGGTGAAACAAACTCACAAACTCGCCCAGCAGTACAAAGGTGTAGGCAGAATTTTAGAGCGCTTGTTCAAGCAAGCTCTCACAGCAGGGAAGCGAGTTCGCACGGAAACTAGCATCGGTACCGGTGCAGTTTCGATTAGTTCGGCGGCGGCAGAATTGGCTCAAATGAAGGGTCAGCATTTAGCAAGCAGCAAAATTGCAATTATCGGTGCTGGCAAAATGTCGCGGCTTTTAGTGCAGCATTTGCTCTCAAAAGGAGCTAGCCATATTTCGATCGTCAACCGCTCTGTGCGGGGCGCCCTGGAGTTGGCAGGTCAGTTTAAAGATGCACAATTGCACCTGTATCAGCTCTCGGAAATGATGCAGGTAATTGCCAGTTCAGATTTGGTTTTTACCAGTACGGCAGCTACCGATCCGCTGTTAAATAAAGCTAAATTGGAAGCGGTTTTAGACCCGAATCGCCCTTTGATGTTGGTGGATATTTCTGTGCCGCGCAACATTGACTCGGATGCAAACGAACTGGCTAATGTGCGATCGTTTAATGTGGACGACTTGAAAGCAGTGGTAGCTCAAAATCACGAAAGCCGCCGCAAAATGGCAATGGAAGCTCAGGGCTTGCTGGAACAGGAAGTAGAGGCTTTCGATCTATGGTGGCGCAGTCTGGAAACCGTTCCTACTATTAGCTGTTTGCGGGATAAGATAGAATTGATTCGGGAACAAGAGTTAGAAAAAGCTTTATCGCGTCTTGGTTCGGAATTTTCGGAGAAACATCAAGATGTGATTGAATCTTTAACAAGGGGGATTGTGAATAAGATTTTGCACGATCCGATGGTACAGTTGCGGGCTCAGCAGGATATTGAGGCCCGGCGACAAGCGATGCAAACTTTGCAAACACTGTTTAATTTGGATGTGGATGTCAATCAGCAGTACAGCTAGTTTGTCATTAGTCGTTGGTCATTAGTCATTAGTCAGTTGGCCCGAAAGCAGTTAGTCGCTGAACCGAAAGCAGGAGTCATATTATATCCGGTCAATTACCATGAATAAAAATGCCTCCAACCCTTGCGGCAAAAGCATCATGCGGGAGGGTAAATTGCTCGAACCCGATATAAGTTACAGCATATTCCATGTATATGTAGTACACACAATTTTCTAGCAAGTAAGGTGCGGATACACCCGTCAATCTGCAAGTTCTATTTAAAATGTCGCAGATCCGCACCCTACATATTAAAATCACACAACATAAATATAGCGGCTACTGTACTTCATCAACCACCGAATATGCTGTATCATGCAACCAATAAGTAATGACTAATAGGCGAATTTATAAAATAATCCTACTGATTGCGGGGCTGTGGCTGGTTTTTGAATTTGCCTCCCGGATGGCGGCAGAAATTCTCTGGTTTCAGGAAGTTGGATATCTTCAGGTTTTTCTCTTAAAGCTGAAAACTCAAGCGTTGCTGGCGACGATCGCAATTGCTGTTTCTTCTGTCTTTTTGCTCGGAAATTTGGCTTTAGCCCGCCGCCTGCAACATCCCGCAGAGGAAAGAAAATCGCCGGTTGTGGGGGCGCTATTCGCTTCACTGAGGGCGAACAACGCGGGGAAGAATAGCGAGAAGAATTACGAAATACCTGGTGCTAAATCCCAAATTACCTTTTCTTGGTTGCTGTTGGCAGTATTCGGATTGAGTTCGATCGCTACTTTGACAGTAATTCACTGCGGGCTGTTAGCTGCCAGCAGTATCGCCTATTTCGGTATAGCTGACAATTTACCTCCACCGCCCGTGCAGTTGGGAATTGAGTCCATCCAGCAAGGGGCGGTGCAGCTATTTTCTCGCTGGTGGCAGTTGGGTTTGCTGCTGGGGACAATGTTAGCTGTGGCAATTAAGCCTGATTTTTGGCTGCGGGCGATCGCCCTTTTTCTCAGTTTGGCGATCGGGCTGATTGTCGCCAGTCGCTGGACAAATGTTTTGCAATATTTTCACCCTATTAATTTTAACACGACCGACCCTCTTTTTCATCAAAATATTAGCTTTTATGTGTTTATTTTACCAGTCTTAGATTTGCTAGGATTCGGGCTGACAGTTGTATTTTTGTACAGTTTAGTATCTTGTGCTTTAACATATTTGCTGTCGGGAAATAGCCTGAGTCAAGGGATATTTTTGGGGTTTTCTCGATCGCAGCAGCGGCACTTGTACGGGTTGGGTGCAGCTTCCATGCTAGCCGCCGCATTCCGCTACTGGTTGGGGCGCTACGCATTGCTGTATTCGCGGGGAGACGTTACTTACGGGGCAAATTATGCTGACGTGACGGTGCGACTGCCCTTCTATGGATTTTTGAGTATTGTGGCCGCGACGATCGCACTTTTGATGCTGTGGCAGGTTTACCAATTCAAAATTAAAAACGAACTCCTAAAAAAAATTATTTTAGCATGGGTAACTTTAACTTTTGTGGGAGGTTTGCTGCTGCCACAAATTGTGCAGAAACTCATAGTTCAACCCAACGAACTAGCACGAGAACAGCCGTACATTGAGCGCAGCATTGCCTTTACTAAAGAAGCTTTTGACCTCAACACAATCGAAATAAAGACCTTCGATCCCGCCGGAAAACTTACTTATTCAGACTTAGAAAAAAATCAACTTACTATTAGCAACATCCGCCTGTGGGACAAGCGACCGCTGCTGCAAACGACGCGACAGTTACAGCAAATTAGACCATATTATACATTTCCTGATGCCGATATCGATCGCTACACAATCAAAAAGGAAAAAGCACAAAAGGGAGATTCGGAAAGTCAACAAGTGTTTCTGGCAGCGCGGGAATTAGATTACACAGCAGTTGCCCCCGATGCTCAAACTTGGGTGAACGAACACCTAGTTTACACTCACGGTTACGGCTTTACTCTTTCTCCCGTAAACAGAGTCGGTGTCGGCGGTTTACCAGATTATTTTGTCAAAGATATTGGAGTTGCAGCCCAGAAAGGAGAGACTGCTTTGGAAGTCACTAGCGATCGAATTCGGGCCAGTATTCCGATCGGCTACCCGCGAATTTACTACGGCGAAATCACCGATACAGACGTGATGACGCCCACAAAAGTCAAAGAATTCGACTATCCCAGCGGCGAAGAAAATGTTTACAATACTTACAGCGGTAGGGGCGGGATTGCGATCGGTTCTATATGGAGGCGCTGGCTGTTTGCTAATTATCTCAAAAATTGGCAAATGGCGCTTACCCGCAATTTTACCCCAGAAACTAAATTGCTGTACCGCCGAAATATTAATAAAAGAGTCCGGGCGATCGCTCCTTTTTTGCGCTACGATTCTGACCCGTATTTAGTTGTAGCAAACGCTAATCTTAGCAATGATGACATAGAAAAAGCCAGGGAGGACAATGGCAACAAAATTAAACCTGCACCCGCCGCTAATGATAAATCTCCCAACTATCTTTACTGGATTATCGATGCCTATACAGCAAGTCCTCGCTATCCGTATTCCGATCCGGGAAATCATGAGTTTAACTACATCCGTAACTCCGTCAAAGTAGTAATTGATGCCTACAACGGGTCTGTTGACTTCTATGTTGCCTATCCATCCGATCCGATTATTAACAGTTGGATGGCTATCTTTCCCGGACTATTCAAACCCCTTGACAAAATGCCTCCGGCTCTTCGCAAACATATCAGATATCCAGTAGATTTGCTGAGCATTCAATCAGAACGCTTGCTAACTTATCATATGGAAGACCCGCAAGTATTTTACAATCGGGAGGATTTGTGGCGAGTTCCCAATGAAATTTATGGCAGCGAACAGCAGCCCGTAGCACCCTATTATTTGATTACGAAACTGCCAACGGAAACAACAGAAGAGTTTATTTTGCTCCTCCCATTTACACCGATAAGCCGCAACAATTTAATGGCTTGGATTGCAGGGCGATCTGATGGTGGCAATTACGGAAAATTGCTGTTGTATCTGTTTCCCAAACAGCGATTAGTTTACGGCCCGGAACAAATAGAAGCTTTAATTAACCAAGATCCTGTTATTTCCGAACAAATATCTCTCTGGAATCGCCAGGGTTCAAAAGCAATTCAAGGAAACTTATTAGTAATTCCTATTGAACAATCTTTACTGTATGTGGAACCTCTTTACTTAGAAGCAGAGCGCAATAGTTTGCCAACTTTAGTCAGAGTTATTGCTGTTTACGAAAACCGCATCGTCATGGCAGAAAATCTTGAATTGGCACTCAAAGCACTTTTTCAGCAACAATCTACCAATAAACCGGCCATTATTCGACCTTTAGAAGGAACAGCACCAGCTTTAAACAATGAATGATATCAATTACAGTTGAACTCGTCATGATTGTTGACTGTTGACTGTTGACTAGGGGTCGGAAAACTGAATGGTTGAGTGTTAAGTGTTGACTCTATTTTATTATTCCGAGGCCAGCGAAAACGCTCAAGGGGTGACAAGGGGGCTGAAAATCAGCTAGAATAAGGGTTTGAGCCAACCATAACCCCAAAAAATTGGGGGTCGCTGTGACCCCCACACAAAAATATATGTTCCCTCAATTATACCAAAAAGTTTTCGAGACGCATCTAAATCCTCGCCAGTATCTAACGCTACAATTGTTGGTGTTAATGCTACAAAGCTATCGAGATGTTAGCTTATCTACTTTAGCCAACAAATTTCCACAACTGATAAAATATGAAAGTCGAGTGAGAAATCTGCAACGGTTTTTAGACTTACCTCAACTGACAGCAAAACTGTTGTGGTTTCCCATCATCAAGCAGCTCCTCAAGCAAGAGTGGAGGAGCCAACCGAGTAATCGACAACAACGAAGACGAGCCAAGAAACTCCAACTCATTCATCAAGGACATCTGTTCTTAATTGTCGATCGAACGCTGCGGGCAAGAACGAAATTTAATTGTGTTAAGTTTAGCTTGGGGTCAGCACGCGATTCCCGTTTATTGGGAAATATTACCCAAAAAAGGGAGCAGTAGTCTGCGCGAACAGAAAAAAGTTTTAACTCCAGTATTGCGGCTGTTAAAGCCTTACCCAGTTCTGGTATTAGCCGACCGCGAATTTCACAGCGTTCAACTAGCTTATTGGCTCAAGCAAAGGAATATAGACTTCGCATTGCGACAGAAAAAAGGGACTTGTATTGCCGATGATAATGCGGTTTATCGAGCGCTCAAAGACTTGGATATTAAACCAGGAACGTCTCGATTTTATGCCAATATTTCTTGTACAAAAGCCCATCACCTTGGAGACTTTAATTTGGCGGCTTACTGGAAACGGAAATATCGGGGTCGCCAGCCAAAAGAACCTTGGTATATTCTGACCAGTTTGAAGAGCTTACCTCGGACTCTCTCCGTTTATGCCGCTCGATGGGGCATCGAAACCATGTTTCGAGATTTAAAAACCGGAGGCTATAATCTGGAAAATACAAAAGTCAACGAGCGGCGGTTAATGGCGCTCGTTTTAGTCATTTCTATCGCTTATACTCTAGCCACTTTACAAGGTGCTTCTTTACCGCATCGAACTGTTGCTGAGTATATTTGTCGTCCCACTGAAACCGGACGTTCAACAGAGCGCTATAGCATTTTTTGGATGGGATTGCACGCTCCCGATTGGGGTCAATCTTTCCAGAATTGGTCGGATTTAGCTTGGAATCTAATGAATCTCAAACCCCACAAACGACTCAATTTTCAACAAGGAATTCACGCTCTATCCCTGATCCAGAGTGCTTTGTAGCCCGGTTGTCACCCCTTGAGGTGGAAGTTATTTAATTCTCATTCCTTAGAGTGAGTCAGCTTGAATATTTGTTGTTTTTCAAACTAATTTCTACTTGCTGACGCACCCTACTTTCTCCATTAAGAATCAAGTTACAGCATATTCCAGCTTCATGAAGTACAGTAGCAGCTCTATTATCTCTCTTTTGTCACTTCGGGCGAGAGTATAGCGGTATGGTGCGTCGCTCGTTGATAGTCGTAAACAATCAGAATTCTGGCGGCGACGCACCCTACTTTAATTAGAATAGGAGTAGGATAATCATCTCTACCGAAAGTGACTCAAGAGGGTTATGTGGTGTTAATCTGTAGGGTGCGTCGCTGCTTCATATTGGATAAAACTTGCCCAGAACCCGCGGGCGACGCACCAAAAAGCCGGCGATCGATTTTATGGTATGTACCACATATACATGGAATATGCTGTATTTTTCGTCCGCCCGACGCCGACTTTTGACGATTGAAGTTTTGACTGCAAAGCTAATTACCTATTCTCCTTAACCTCTCAATTGTATTGAACTTTATACATTTGAAATAAGTCGCCACTTTGCTTTTTTACTACCTTAGCGCCCGCAGCTTTAATCATTTTTTCCCAATCTTCTATTGTCTCTAAAAATACTTCGCCGGCTCGATAAGTTTCCAAAATTGCCCAATCTTCTGCTAAAGGAGCATTGGGGTTGAGGACATCAAAAACAAAATGACCGCCCGGTTTTAGTACCCGCTTTACTTCTCCCATGACAATACTCCAATAGTCTATGGGATAGTAACAGCTAAAGCCTGTAGCGAGGCATAAATCGAACTGAGCCTCTTCGTAATTTAACTGGTGAGCGGGGGCCCATTCTACGCCTTTGAACAGCTTAGAATTGAGCTGAGGGCCGCGAGCGTTTAAGGCGTCTCGCGCGGCGCTGCTGATTTCTTGACCGTAAAAATAGGCTTCCCAATCCCGCCAAGGGTAGATGAGAAAGCTGACTCCGCAGCCAATGTCTAAACAGCGCTGATTTTTTTGAGGTTTGGCAATTTTCCAGAAGGGAGAAACTGTTTTTGCTTGGAGAGTTCCTGCGACTGATTCTAGGAAAATCGGCATTGCTTCGACTTCTTCGGGTAAGGCGAAAGCTTCTCCTCGGTATTCGCGATCGAACCGGGCAGCAACCTGCGATAGTAAAACTTGCCAGCTATCTGATTTGCCTTTGGCAAACCAAGTTGGCTCGCTTGTACTTGCTGGGCGTTCGGACTTTTTAGACATTCTTGAATTACCTTTTAGAAGCTTTGAGAGCTTTTGTAAAGTTTTGGCGGTAAGGCTTATTAAAAATTAACGCGGGCCAGAGCAGGGAGAGCTTCAGGCGATTTGCAAAAGTTCGATCGAAGTTAGTGCGATCGAACCCATTCCAAAATTTCCAAATACCGCCACCGTAAGCGATCAGCAATGCCAAGCTAATTAACGTACTCATTTAAAAAACCCCTAAGCAATGGATAGGATTTTGGGTCAGCTAGTCAAAGGGCTACCCTTAATCTATCATTTATCAGACGCCAAGGCACAGCGATAGCTGCAGTAATTCCACCTTCCGAAAGAGACTGCAAAATCCCCGCTGGCCACAAACTTAAAAATAACACCCCCGAAATAGCTTTCACCGAGCAAGCAAGAAGGGACTTCTGGTAAAAGTCGATCGTTCTGAGGACTTATAAGATTGAATAAGTGAAGAATTAAAGAATGGGGAATGACTGATGAGATAAGGGTTTCGAGTACGGGTCTACAGTTGCATTATGTTTTTTAACTGGTATTACCCAACATCCCCTACAAATCCGAGATCGACCGGGGGATTGGTGCGATGCCACAAGTTCTAATTCGGTTGAAATCGGTTGCTGTTGGGGGAGGGCCTGGCCGAACGGGATTTACCAGACGTGTCACTACTCAAAGATAATTAACTAAGAACTGATAGCTCGCGGCCGACGAATTACAGCAGGCAAACTTTTTCTAGCGGACAATAGCGGTAGAGAGCTTTTTAAGCAAGGAGGATTTTATGCGTGCAGTGCTGATGGCTGGGGGATCGGGAACTAGGCTCAGACCCCTGACGTGCGATTTGCCCAAACCGATGGTGCCGATTCTGAATCGCCCGATCGCAGAACACATTATTAATTTGCTAAAAAGGCATCAGATTACGGAAATTATTGCGACGCTGCACTACCTTCCCGATGTCATGCGCGAATATTTTACTGACGGGGCAGAGTTTGGCGTTCAAATGACTTACGCTGTGGAGGAAGACCAACCGCTGGGTACGGCTGGTTGCGTCAAAAATATTGCTGAACTGCTCGATCGCACTTTTCTGGTCATCAGCGGCGACAGCATCACAGACTTCGACTTGACGGCTGCGATCGAATTTCACCGCAGCAAGCAATCCAAAGCCACGTTAATTTTAACTCGCGTTCCCAACCCGATGGAATTCGGGGTCGTGATTACCGAGGAAAATTACCGCATCAGCCGATTTTTGGAAAAGCCTTCTAGCAGCGAAATTTTCTCCGATACCGTCAATACCGGTATCTACATTTTAGAACCCGAGGTCTTGGATTACCTGCCGGTCAATCAGGAGTGCGACTTCTCGAATGACTTGTTTCCGCTGCTGCTGGAAAAAAACGAGCCGATGTACGGCTACATCGCCGAGGGTTACTGGTGCGATGTCGGCCAGCTAGATGTTTACCGGGAAGCTCAGTACGACGCGCTGCGGGGAAAGGTCAAACTGGATTTGAGCTACTACAACGAAGTTAGATCGGGACTTTGGGTAGGTCAGAATACTTTTATTGACGATAGCGCGATCGTCGAAGTACCGGCCACGATCGGCAACAATTGCCGAATTGGAGCCCGAGTTAAA
Source organism: Microcoleus sp. M2_D5 (assembly GCF_036701935.1). Taxonomy (NCBI): domain Bacteria; kingdom Bacillati; phylum Cyanobacteriota; class Cyanophyceae; order Oscillatoriales; family Microcoleaceae; genus Microcoleus; species Microcoleus sp. M2_D5. The sequence continues at coordinate 56,515 of NZ_JAUBRP010000014.1, forward strand.
ATCGATGCAGGTACGGTGATCGGAGATAACGTGACAGTCGGGGCCGACGCGAACCTCAAACGTCCCATCGTCTGGAACGGAGCAATTGTCGGTGAAGACGCTCATCTTAGGGCCTGCGTGATTTGCCGGAGCACCCGCGTAGACAGGCGCGCTCACGTCCTCGAAGGTGCTGTCGTCGGTTCGATGTCCATCGTGGGAGAAGAAGCACAAGTGGGGCCAAGCGTGCGCGTCTGGCCGAGCAAAAATATTGAATCCGGCGCTCTGTTAAATCAAAATTTAATTTGGGGAGAACAAGCTAAGCGGAATTTGTTCGGTCAGCGCGGCGTTCAAGGACTGGCAAATGTGGATGTTACCCCGGAATTTGCAGTAAAATTGGGCGCGGCTTATGGCTCGACTTTGAAACCGGGGACTGCGGTATCGGTTTCTCGCGACCAGCGGAGCATTTCGCGGATGGTTTCGAGGTCTTTGATTGCAGGTTTGATGTCGGTGGGAATTAATGTGGTCAATTTGGAATCGACGGCAATTCCGATCGCGCGCACGGTTTCGTCTACGATATCAATTGCCGGCGGCATTCACGTTCGCATTTCGCCCGATCGCTCCGACCACATTTTAATTGAATTCTTCGACATCAAAGGCATCAATATTACTAAAGGAGCTGAGAAAAAAATCGAGGGGGCTTATTTTAAGGAAGATTTGCGGCGTGCTCTAATTCCCGAAATTGGAGAGATGACGTACTTTAACCAAGCTCTTGAAGTTTACAACCGCATTTTTGAGCGGCAGATGAATGTTGAGGCAATACGCTACAGCAATACTAAGGTGGTAATCGATTACGTTTACGCGGTTTCTGGAGCAATTTTGCCCCAAATGCTTGCCAAGTTCGGCTGCGATGCGGTGGTTCTCAATGCCAGTCTCAAGCAGACTTCTCTAAGCAACGGGGAACGGGAATATTTGCTCGACCAACTCGGCCGGGTGGTGAAAGCACTCAGCGCTAATTTTGGAGTGCAGGTGTCGGCCAACGGCGAACAGCTCATTTTGGTAGATGAGTCTGGGATAGCGATTCGCGGGGAAATGCTGACGGCGTTGATGGTAAATTTGATGCTGACTTCTCATCCCAAAGGTACAGTAGTAGTGCCGGTTCATGCGTCTTCTGCGGTGGAGGCGATCGCCCGACGCTATCAAAGCAAGGTAATCCGCACGAAGGCGAACCCAACTGCTTTGATGGAAGCCGCTAACAGGAACCCGAATGTGGTTTTGGGCGGCAGCGGCCTTATGGGTTTTATTTTCCCGCAGTTGCATCCCGGATTTGACGGGATGTTCTGCATTGCTAAAGTGATAGAAATGATGACGATTCAGGAGCGATCGCTCGGACAGATCAAGGCGGAACTTCCCCGCATCACCCACCGCAGTTACAGCGTCCGCTGTCCTTGGACTATCAAGGGTTCGCTAATGCGACATTTAGTAGAAACTCATTCGCCCGATCGTTTAGAATTATTAGATGGAGTGAAGATTTTTAACTACAGCGACGACAATTGGGTATTAGTTTTACCCGATGCCAGTGAACCGACCGTTCATATCTTCGCCAACAGTGAGGATCGAGATTGGGTATCTGAAACGTTGAAGGAGTACCGCGCCCTCGTTCACGATTTTGTCAGTCAAGCCGAGGCGGCGGTTCTCCAAGATAAATTTGGTAACGTGTAATCCGTAATCGGTGACAAGTAATAGCGATCGGGCGCAGTAAAATCAGTAATTACCAATTACCAATTACCAATTGGCAATTGGCAATTGGCAATTCCCCAAAGCAAGACCCACAAGTCATCGGTACACGGATAGCTATTTCTGCCTTCTGCCTTCTGCCTCCTGCCTTCTTCAACATCCAATTCCCAATTACGTACAGATAACAGATGAATAGCTGCATTTTGATGGCGGAAATAATTCAACAACCGCAACTCCGTTATACTCCTGACAATCAACTTCAAATTGCTGAGATGCTGGTGCAGTTTCCAGGCCCAAAACCTGAAGATCCGCCCGAACATTTGAAAGTGATAGGATGGGGCAATTTTGCTCAAGAAATTCACGAGAAATATCACGAGGGCGATCGCGTGATTATTGAGGGACGGCTGAGCATGAATACGATCGAAAGAGACGGGATTAAAGAAAAGCGCGCTGAACTGACAGCTCAAAGGATTTACAGTGTCGGTGCCGATGCCGTGAGTTCGGCTCCTGCTGCTAGAACCGCCCCGGAACCGGCTCAAATTCGCGACACCGCCCCGGCTAATGTGCCGAGCAATGTAGTACCTTTAGGCTCGCACAAGCGCAGTTCTAATAGCGCTCCAAGCAGCCCTAATCGCACGTCTAGTTCGGATTGGAACTCGCATCAGTCTTCAAATTCTGAGTCCGATCGCCAGTCGGGTTCGTCTAACGAACCGGAAAATCCCGATTACGATCCGATTCCATTTTAAAAATTAGGGTGCATCACTTTACAACTCGACTGTTGGATCGAAAGTGACGCACCTTAATTTAAGAGCGATTCCCTACGGGATAGCTTCGTTCGCGCGTACTTCAGGAAAAAAGAGGGCGATCCTCTTCGAGGGCTGCACTAACGAATTTGGCCCAACTAGGAGCTCTCATTGCAAATTTTACAGCTCGATCGTCACAACTTTTTTCTTGCTTTTTTCGTCGCGCAGCACGACTGTATTGTAGGGTGATGTATCTGTCCCCAGCGGAATTGGCAGCTTAAAGCTGCCGTTCTTATGCTTAAGTTCGCCTAAATCAATGCTTTTCGTTATATTGCCATCTGTTGCCAGATAAGCGGTAAGTTCGCCTTTATAATCTTCAATCAAAAAGTCTCTGAAGAAAAGGACTTCCCCTGGGCCCTCGGTATCGATCGCAAGGATGACAGTACCGCTAAACGTTGCGCCTTTTTGTTCTTCATCAACCGTCGCCATTTTAATTTCCGAGGGGTCTTGACCGGACATATCTGCCATAAATTTTTTCTCCTGAGCGAAGCGCAATAATTAACAAGAAGCTTACCTGATTCTAGGGGCGATCGCAAAACTCTTAGGACGTATTTTTGCATGGGTCTTGCTTCTCTCTAAGGTTATAGAAGCCGGCGATCGCGCATCGTACCACCAATTCTCTCAATTCTTGAATCAGTAAGCAATGAGAATTAAATAACTTCCACTCTAGAAAGTGGGATGGGCTCTTATAGCCCGTCATGAGTGGACGGGCTATAAGAGCCCATCCCACAATAACAATTAAAATTGTAAGTTATTTAATTCGCGCTCCTAAGTACAGACTGTTAAAATTATCTCTAGAATACCCCCAAGTCTCGCAAACACCGCCGCGTTAATTCGATTCGATATTTAGCATCCTTACGGTTGAGTTTTTAAGTGATTGGGTGGAGAATTAAGCCTGATGTTTTTGATAATTTAAGAGCGATCGCAGTTCAATCAATAAAGGGCGATCGCCCTGAAAAATTATTCTTTCCAGTAACGGGTCAAAATCCGCATTACTTCACTGGAGATCGGGGACGGTAAAGGCGGGCTCCATTCCCCAACTTCGGCAAAACCTAAAACGTGCAGCAGATTGATGATGCTTTCGACTCCTTTGGGAATCCCGCAAATCAACAATCGGATCGGTTGCTTGCCGGTGGGTGCGTCGGGAATTTCTTCGCGCAGGAGCTCGGGAACTGACGCAAGGCTGTGATATCATGAGTTTTAACTACACAATAGTCGGATAGCGATCGCCCTTGAGTTTTCGAGGCCAAGGGGCGATCGCTTTTCCGTTGGTACATCCTGAGTCTAGTTCATTTTCCCAATTTAGTCAACTGCCAAGCTCAAATAATTTACCGTAGCGGTTAATTAAAGGATAGTGAAGGTTGCGGGATGGTAACATCAGCTTGCAAAGTCCAGGCTATTAATTGAGCATCAACAGTGGTCATCCGTTGGAAATTGGCAGTTGTAATGGCCGAGCGAAATATCAGCAATAAAGAGTTGGCTGCTTTGGTGGGAATGCACCCAACTTCCTTTTCGAGACTCAAAACCCGCCGTCGCCTCACGAGAATTGACGAATCCACTCTCAATGCTCTGTGCAAAGCGCTAAACTGCCAACCGGGCGATTTAATGGTGTATGAGGAAGACCAGCCCGATCGCACTTAAAAAACCGACTGCGGTTAGTAGTAAGGTGGACAGCGACGCACCCTACACATTCGTGAAGCGAAGCTATCCCGTAGGGAATCGCACAATTTCCACTGCAAAAACGCGAGCAAACTCAGCGACAAGGATCGATCGCACTCGATCGACCTCAATTCCGGGGATAAACTGCTCTAAACTGCCAACAGGTCTATCGGGAATCCCGCAAGGTACAATTTGCTTAAAACCATCAAGATTCGGACAAACATTTAAGGCAAAACCGTGCATCGTAATCCAGCGGCTGACTTTAATGCCGATCGCGCCTACCTTGCACCCATCCACCCAAACCCCAGTCATACCGGGAACCCGCGAACCCTTCAACCCGCAAACTTCCAGCACGCCCAGCAGCACTTCCTCCAACTGCCGCAAATACCAGTGCAAATCAGGCTGGTGACGGCGCAAATTTAAAATCGGATAGCCCACCAATTGGCCAGGACAGTGGTAAGTCACCTCGCCGCCCCGCTCAACTCGGTGCAGTTCCGGCCCCGTTTGACTTGGGTCAAATTTCAGAAATTCCAGCTTTGCTCCCATTCCCAAAGTGTAAACCGGCGGATGTTCCAGCAGAATCAGGACATCTGGCAAATCTGGGTTGTCGCGGCGTTCTTGCACGAGTTTTTGCTGGATTTCCCAAGCTTGGGAGTAGGGCACTTGTCCCCAATTGAGGAGCAAGCAGGGTTGTGCATTTAGTGGTTGATGGATTAGAGGAGAAACCATGCAAAAAATCAATAGTATTTTTACGGAATATTGGCCCAGCTTAAATCAAGAATTGTCAACATATAATAAAAGATTTGGAAGATAAGTGTTTTCCAGAATACATAGTGCTATTGTATAAACTATACCCAAGTTACAGAAGGGAGGGAGCTCTATGAAGCTTGTTATCCAGGGTAAAAATATAGAAATCACCGATGCGATTCGCGAGTACGTCAATCAAAAGGTGGAAAAGGCAGTTAGCCATTTTCAAACTTTGACTACGGAAGTGGACATACATCTATCGGTGGCTCGTAACCCCAGGATCAATCCTAAGCAGACTGCTGAGGTGACAATTTATGCTAACGGCAGCGTGATTCGGGCTGAAGAAAGCACGGAAAGCCTGTATGCCAGCATAGATTTGGTTGCCGACAAGATAGCTCGTCAACTGCGGAAATTTAAGGAAAAACGCCACGACAACAAAATCCAGAGTAGTGCCAAAACAGTTACGGTAGTTGAAGAACATCCTGTAGTAGCGGATCTGATTGGCGATCGAACTCCCGAACTTCCTGCTGAGGTTGTACGGACTAAGTATTTTGCTATGCCTCCAATGACTGTGCAACAAGCTTTGGAACAATTGCAGATTATCGATCACGATTTCTATATGTTCCGCAATGCGGAAACAGACGAAATTAACGTACTCTACGAACGCAAGACTCACGGTGGCTATGGAGTTATCCAACCCCGCCACAGCAACGGTAACGGTAATAGCAAAAATGGCAAAACTGCCGAAAGCGCTGCACCTGAAAAATCGAGTGTTGCAAAAAGCTAGATAATTGCTAAGTGCTAATTGTTAATGGCTGCAAGGCGTTAGCAAAAAAGGACTAAAGTCCTTACTACGAACCACGAGTTTTTAGTAAGAACTTTAGTCCTTTCTTGTTTTTTAATATCATGATTCGTAGTCAGGACTTTGCGGATATTTTCTAGAGAAAATGGATGAACAATTATGCTATTGGAGTTAAGACAATTAAAGATTCAGCCTGGTCAGCAATTACTGGTTGAGGATGTTAACTGGCAACAATTTGAAAGTATTTTGGCGGAATTAGGAGAACGTCGTGCTTCCCGACTTTCCTATAGTAACGGACGGTTAGAAATTATGGTTCCTCTGCCCGAACATGAAAAAGCCAAAGAAATTATTGGCGACATGGTGAAAATTTTGTTGGAAACACGACAAATAGCATTTGAGTCATTGGGTTCGACAACGTTGAAAAATGAACGCATGAGTCAGGCTGTAGAACCGGATACCTGTTTTTACATTCAAAATCAAGCAGCCGTTATAGGTAAAAATCGCCTCGATATGAGTGTTGATCCGCCCCCAGATTTAGCTATAGAAATTGATCTTACCTCTCGCACGCAGTTGGATAATTATCAAATTCTAGGAGTGCCGGAACTTTGGCGATACGCACGGCGAGGGCTACAAATCAAGGTCTTGCAAGCCGAACAATATATTGAGTCTGATGTTAGTCCCACTTTCCCTAATATCCCGATTGTCGAACTGGTGAATCAGTACACTCAGCAGAGTCAAGTTGCTGGTAGAACCCACGCTATTCAAGCTTTTAAAAATTGGGTACGGGAAAACCTCTAGTCTGAGAACTTTCTTCCTCACTAAAAACCCTTAGTTCGCAGTCAGGAATTTAGTTGTTTCTGGTTTTTTAGACAATGAGAGATGAGGACTTTCGTCCTCACAACCAACAATATATTTAAGCAAATCCACCTAACTTTTAATAGCTTCCAAAGTTTTGAGTGCTTCGGCAACGTGTGCTTTGAAGTCTAACATCGAGTCGAAAATATGCTTGACAACGCCTTCTTTGTCAATGACATAAGTTACTCTACCGGGCATAATCCACAGTGTAGCTGGAACTCCGTACAATTGCCGCACTTTATTCCCCGTATCGCTCAGCAGTGTAAATGGTAGCTGATATTTGGCTGCAAATTGTTGGTGCGATTGTTGCGAATCTTCGCTAATTCCTATGACTTCTGCGCCTGCGTCTTTGAAGACTTCGTAGCTATCTCGAAAAGCGCAAGCTTGGGTGGTGCATCCGGGTGTGTCGTCTTTGGGGTAAAAGTAGACTATGACGTTTTTTTTACCTTTAAAATCTTTGAGGCTGACTGATGTGCCAGTTTGAGATGGTAAGGTAAAATCGGGTGCGGTGTCTCCTACTTTGACGGTCATGTTTTTTTAACTTAGTAGATGTGTTGGCGTGAAATTTTAACTTTTGTTATTGTACTGTTTTTTTGAGCAATTGTTCGCAGTGGCGATCGCCCGATTCGGCAGCCTCCCATTTTTGCTTTGTCGCACTCCAACAAAAAAACTCTTTTGACAACATCGGGATGCAGGCGATTCGCAGTTAGGCGGATTAATTGGAGAAGCTTTTTTGAACCGCAGATGCACGGGGATTAACGCAGATTTTTATTAACAATGGGATGGGCTGCGCTCAAGCGTTACTACTCAGATGTTGCACCATTCTCAATAAGCCTTTTAGGAACAGGCTTTCCGGCCTGTTCCACAATAAAATTCACTCTTTGTGGAACAGGCCGAAAAGCCTGTTAAGCAAGAATGGTGCAAGATGTGAGTTACTACAAAGTTATTTGTTATCGGCCTTTGGTTAAATTTTTTAATTCCCGCCAGATTGGAGGAATTTGACCGGAGTGTGTGCGGGGCTGGGTGAGGATTCCTTGAGTGGGACTGAACAGCAATGATAGCACGAATAATCCCGATGCAACTAAAACTATTGCTGGCCCGGATGGTAAGTTATAGAAGTAGCTGAGATACATTCCGCTAATGCTGGAAATAACTCCGATTATTGCGCCTAAAATCATTACTTGGTGCAGGCGAGTGACTAGGAGATAGGCGGTACTTGCTGGTGTAATTAATAGGGACAAGACTAGCACTACGCCAACGGCTTTGAGGCTGGCAACTATTGTGAGGGCGATGAGTACCATCAGTCCGAAGTTGAGCAGGTTTACTGGCAAACCTGTTGCTTGCGCTCCTAATGGATCGAATGTGTAAAATAGCAGTTCTTTGTAAAAGAATACTACAACTAATAAGACTACGGCGACGATGACGGCTGTGTCGATCGCATCTTGGGCGGTAACGCCGAGGATGTTGCCGAACAGAAAGTGGTTGAGGTCGATTTTGTTGTCTTTTTGGACGATCGTAATTAGGGTGATGCCGAGGGCGAAGAATGCGGAAAATACGATGCCCATTGCCGCGTCTTCTTTGATTGTCGATCGAGCTTTGATCCAAGCTATGATTACTGTACTCAAAACTCCGGCAATGAAAGCGCCGACAAAGATGTTTGCTCCGAAGATAAATGCGATCGCCAATCCGGGCAAAACCGAGTGGCTGATGGCGTCTCCCAGCAAGGCCAGCCGCTGTACCATTAGGTAGCTGCCGACGATCGCGCAGACGATGCCGACGAGAATGGCAATTACGAGCGATCGCTGCATGAATCCGTACTGCAACGGCTCAATTAAGGTTTGGATCATAATATTATCAAATCACAGTTAACTAATGACTAACCACCAAACTAACCCGGTTTGAGCTGAGATGTTGCACCATTCTCCATAAGCTTTTTAGGAACAGGCTTTTCGGCCTGTGAAGCGAGAAAATTCACTCTTTGTGGAACAGGCCGAAAAGCCTGTTAAGCGAGAATGGTGCGCCTGTGAAGCGAGAAAATTCACTCTTTGTGGAACAGGCATCTTGCCTGTTCTTAAGAATGGTGCAAGATGTGAGTTCGATCCGAGATTGATCGTTGCCCAATTCAAGATTATCAAAAAAACCGGTTTCAAGAGTGTAACTCCTAGATGAATGACCGAGAATTTCTTCATGTGGTACCCGCCACGTGATTTATCTCGCGCAAATCAATCCCAAATCGAAAATCCTCAACCCCCCGCATTTATCTCGCGCAAGTCAATCTAAAATCTAAAATCTAAAATCTAAAATCGATTGACTCCTAGCTAATTAAGCTGCTTGTCCGGCAAAAAACATTACTTGTCCGCCGTAGGCGCGGTAAAGGTTTTCTTTTGTTAGCACTTCTTGGCGGGAACCAGCGGCAATCAATTCTGTATTTAGCAAAATTAAATCATCGAAATTAGTGATTGATTCGCCTAAGTCGTGGTTGACTACTAAGACGATTTTCCCGGTATTTGCTAGCTGGTGGAAGATGTCAAAAATAATATTTTGAGTTTTTTGGTCAACGCCGACAAAAGGCTCGTCAAAGCAGAAAATAGCGGCTTCTTGGGCTAAGGCTCTAGCAAGAAATACTCGCTGTTGCTGTCCGCCGGAAAGTTGTCCGATCGGTCTGTCTTTGTAAGCACTCATGCCTACTCTTTCTAAGGCATCGGCAGCGGTGCGGCGGCTGGCTGCGGAGAAGCGGCGAAACCATCCGGCTTTTCTGACTCTTCCCATCATCACGACATCCCAAACGGTGGCGGGATAGTTCCAGTCAATTTGCGATCGCTGGGGCACGTAAGCTACTGTTTCGAGTCGATCGGCGATCGCTTCTTCGCCCCAGGTAACAGTGCCGCGATCGGCGGGAATTAAGCCCAACATTGCTTTGATTAGGGTGCTTTTGCCGGCACCGTTGGGGCCAATAATACCCGTCAGCCTTCCCGGTTTGACGGCAAGATTGATATCTCTGAGTGCCTCTACCGTGCGGTAGTTTACTGCTAAGTGCTTAACAGCGATAATTTCAGTGTCGGTAGCGCTGTCTTTGAGGTGGCAAACCATTTTAGACCAAGGATTCTCGTTGGGGAAGGCGGCGGTATTCATGGCGGTGAGTCTATCTCCTTTTTATTAAGTTTACTGTAAAAATGAAAAGAATATGAAATCATCGGTAAATAGGAATAATTTGGAACGCACCAGAGGTAGATAATGGGACACGGCAAGCTCGAAACCCCTCAAACCATAGGTTTGGCGGCGAAAATCTCAAGTCGGTTAAAACAGATATCTTCCACCCTTCTCAATAACAGGCAAGATGTCTGTTCCACAAAGAATCAGTTTTCCTGTGGGGTGGGCATCCGGCCGGTCAAGAACGGGCAAGATGTCTGTTCCACAAAGAATCAGTTTTCCTGTGGGGTGGGCATCCGGCCGGTCAAGAACGGGCAAGATGCCTGTTCCACAAAGAATCAGTTTTCCTGTGGGGTGGGCATCCTGCCGGTCAAGAACAGGCAAGATGCCTGTTCCACAAAGAATCAGTTTTCCTGTGGAACAGGCATCTTGCCTGTTCCTAAACGTCCCACAAAGAATCAGTTTTCTTGTGGGCTGGGCATCCTGCCGGTCAAGAACGGGCAAGATGCCCGTTCCACAAAGAATCAGTTTTCCTGTGGAACAGGCATCTTGCCTGTTCCTAAACAAGTAATTGACAATGGTGTCAGATGTGAATTAAAACCGACGGCAATTGTGAAGCAACTTGATAAAGGAGAGTTTAGCCGCGAGTTGGGGATTGAAACCGCCCCTGGATTGGACAAGTCAAAGGCATTTTGGATTAGAACTATTGCTTGCGGCATTTTGACTGTGGGTTTATTTAGTTGCGCTCAAACCCAGGGCGATCGCCTCTCTCCACAGGCAGATGCTAAACCCAAGGTAGTTGCTACCAGCACAATTATTGAGGATTTGACCGATCGAGTAGCGGGCGACGAAATTCAGCTAACAGGAATTTTGCAGCCGGGAACCGATCCTCACGTTTACGAACCGGTGCCAAAAGATTCTCAAGCTTTAGAACAAGCTAACTTAATTTTGTATAACGGTTACAATTTGGAACCGGGATTAATTAGGATGATGAATGCCGCCGGAATTAAGGCGAGGAAATTAGCAGTGGGGGAAGTTGTCAAGCCTTTGCTACTGAATAAAGAAGGTAATACCGTACCCGATCCGCACGTTTGGGGAAATGTGGAAAATGCCGTTCAAATGGTGGAAGCGATTCGGGATGCGCTAATCGAACTGTCGCCGGAAGATCGGGAGAAGTTTACGCAGAATGCTGTGAAACTTACTGAAGAGTTAAAACGCTTGGATAGTTGGATAGAACAACAGATTAAAACTATTCCCGAAAATCAGCGCAAATTAGTCACAAGTCACGATGCTTTTCAATATTACAGCCGCGCCTACGGATTGGGAGAGGCTAACAGTTTGATCGGGATTAGTACCGAGGAACAGCCGAGCGCTCAAACGGTGCAAAAGTTAGTAGAATCGGTGAAAGCTGCGGGAGTTCCTGCTATTTTTGCCGAAACTACAATTAACCCGCAACTGATTAGAACAGTGGCGGAGGAAGCGGGGGTGAAATTGGCGGCGCAGCAACTTTATTCGGATTCGATTGGAACCCCCGGAAGCGAGGGTGATTCTTATGTGAAAATGATGTCGGCTAATACTCGCGCCATCGTCGAAGCTTTGGGGGGGAAATACACGCCGTTTGAAGTTAGCAAGTAGCAAGTAGGGTGCGTCAATCGATTTTAGATTTTAGATTTTAGATTTTAGATTGAAGCCTTGACCCCACGGATAAATTGGGGGGCGTGTTTATCGGATACAGGTTTTCTATTTCTGGACGGATGAATCCGGGGGCTTGTATCCTGATGCTTTCGGTCATCCTTGATTCCCAATCTAAAATCTAAAATCTAAAATCTAAAATAGTCTGACGCACCTACAATTTTCAGTTTACCTGCTTCGACAAAATTAAATTGAGCACGTTCAATTCGTTGGAACTTAAAAGATATTTATCTGTAAAAATCTTTTCTCGACTTTGCTCTAAACTGTAGCTTCTAAACACGATAAATGGGAAATCTCGATACTTGTGTCCGATCGGCATTACACTATCTACAGGGTAGATCGATCGCACATAAGCCGACAAAATATCCCGAAACCGCCTGTCTTCCGGTTCTTCCAGTTGGCTGTCAGCAAAATACTCCTGCATTTCCTCCCCGCTGACAAAAGCAAACAGCGGTATGGCATAATAGCGATCGAACTGCTGACTCTGCTCTTCAAAATACTGAGTTTTCTCGACTTCGCTGTTGAGAAATTGCAAAAGCTCGATCGCACCTCCTCTTATAGCCGATATTACATTCTCCGGGGACGAATCGCTATCCCTAATTAGACACATTTTGTGCAGCAACTTCTTCTCTAGACATTCCTTAATTTCTCGATGCAGCCGCATCTGGTATGTTTCTACCAAATTTTGCTTAGCTAGAGGTACGAGCAACAAACTACCGCAAACATGACCGATTTCTAAATTATCATAGCTCAACAAACCATCAAGAGGATTGCACTTTTCCAAAAACTTACGATTAAAATCGTCCCGCATTTCCAGATAAAAATCGCCCTTTTGACGAGACTTATCAGAATTTTTCAAAACATAATCCCCGCGACTCAAAAGCTGTTCCAGACTCGTATAAACCTCCTTAAACAACATATTTCCTCGCTGGCTCTCGCTCTTTAATGTCTTAATTAGAGCCGCCATTTTGCTGCTAAATGTATCCCCTACTGCGGAAACCGACTTACCGCCGATGGGAATCATCAAAAACTTTTCCCTACCTAAATAACCGTATCCCGAAATTCGCGTCATCACCGCCGTCTTCAGAATTAGCAATAAATTCAACAAACTCAATTTGCTTTCTTGCAGGGAAAGTTCCGCATCATCAGCGTAATAAACTGCGGTATCAGATAGGTAAAAAACCAATTGTTTGTCTTCACCATCAAGGGTTTTACCGTTCTCGTCTTCCCCGCGTCCCCGATAAATCACCTGTATCACTTCCATGAGATTTTTCTCAATCTGAAAGCGGGGAATATCCACTAAAATATGCTTAGTTTTCGGGAAAGAAAGTCCACGACTTCCCGATGCAGTCATAAAGATTACTTTAGCTGTATTTTTGTATTCCTGTATTTTTTCTTTCTCCTCTTCCGAGATATTCGCGTGAATTTCCAGATAACCGGTAAAAGGCTCAAACTTTTCGCGACTAGCTTTAATTTTTTCAATTAATTCTGCCAATCTTTGCTTGTTCTGAATATATACTATAATTTGTTCCACACCGGGGATTGCTAATCGCTGATTGATATCCTCAATTATTTCAGACTGTACCCGCTTGACTAAATTACTATTCTGTTTTAAAGGCGCATCTTCCTGATATTTAACAGTTTCTACAAATACCTTGTAAGTTATCTCTAAACTGCGCGCCGGGTAGGAATTTGCATTAATCACCTTGGCAGCTAGATTATTGAATTTAAAAGGAATGACTTGTAAAGGTTGAATTTCTTCCGAATCTTTCGCTAACTTTTTAAAATAGATTTTGTCCGGTTCCGGTGACGTGTTATCAAGGTGCTGTTTAATCACATCGCAGTCAACAATCGAAGCATCTGCGACAATAATTTTAGTATTAAAGCCGTGTTCCCGCTTGTGCAACTCATGTTTTTTGACAATCTTGGCAATTCCTGCTAAAAACTCAACCCCACCATCATCTCCAGTAATTTCATCTATCATAATGAAAATATGTTTGATGCGACTGGATATTTCTTGCATCTTAGCGGAAATGACCCGTTTTTCCAGTTTGTTGTAAGTATCTTGAAAAATTTTATCTAAATGCTCTAGGGTATTTTGTCGGTTTTCTTTCATCTTCACCGATTGAATAGAAACGGTAGCTACGATATTATTAGATACCTGACCATTTATCAGCGCGTATATACCTTCGCAAATGCTCTTAAGCACTCCATTTCCTTTGGGATTAACGGGTTTGATTACTGTTTCTCCCTTTTTTTTAAGTTCGGATTGATGATATTCCTTCCTCGGATTTTCTGAATCATCTTTGAGGAAGCGAACAGTTTTTTTTGTGAAATCGTCGCGATAGCTATTCGATGCGTACTTGACGGTACAGTGTCCTGAATTGCTTTTGATGATATCGGCGTTAGTGTTGATACAAAATAATCTATCGTTGCACAGCAAACGAGTATTTTTATCTTTAAATTTTTCGATAATATCTAAGTTTACTTGCTTGCGGGGACTGACGTACAGAAATAAGAAACCGTCGTCCATATGGGTTTTGAGGAAATTGGCGATCGCAGTTGTTTTCCCAATTCCCGGATTCCCCGTCAAAAAGATATAAGTTTCCTCAGATTGAAGCGCTTTGACAATCAATTGAGCGTGAGCATTTCTCAGATGTAATCCGCGAGGAATTTGCAAATCATCGGCCAGTTTATCTGATATAATATCTATGGAGTTAGCAAAATTCTCTATCCGCTCTGTATTACATACAGGTTTAGAACTTTTGCCAATTTTTAACAAATCGCTGACAAAGTTTTTGCCATTCTGAAAACTGTAACCTGCGTTAAGTTGGATCGCATCTAAAACTTCGGCGCGAGCATCGTTAATTTCTTTGTTTTTCGCTTCCTGCTGGTAAATTTTGGCACAAGTCGCCAAGAGGTCAATTTTATCACTGCGGAGGGAAATTGCGCTGATTGTGCGATCGCTATAACCGACAACATTCAACAAAACCTCAGCATCATGAGGAATAATACCAGTTGTTTGCAAAAAACCGTAGAAGCTGTGAGCGTAGCTACCCGCCTGAATCAACTTAGCGCTTTCCTTATCCTTATACTTAAAAGCCGTAAAATAGCGTTTTAAATCCTCCGAGAAATCAACACCTAAAGTGCTAGTATCGATTCGCAGATTAGAAAAAACACTTTTCGATCGCAAATAGCTAATTTCTCTGAGCAAAGACTTCCGCATCACCTCTATTTCGTTCAGATTCTCGACTTTTTCCGAAGCCAACGGGGGAGTAAACACAGATAAATCAACGCACAGAATTCTAAAATCCTTACCATTCTGTAACAAAATCAAGGTATCAGCTTGCAAAAACTCGCCTTTTTCCTTGTAGCGACGGATGTAGGAGTTAATCTCATCGCCTGATAAATTGGGTTTCGCAGTTTTTAACTGAGATAATCCTTCTTTAAATGCTGCTTTTTCATCCTTATTATAAGTTCTGATACTGTTAGCATCGCTAAAACTGCACTGACAGTACAAAATCTTCACCAAATTTAAATTCCAGCCAGTAGATTTGATGTACTCCCGGAAAAAATTCAATCCACCCACAAAGCCTTTTTGAACAAAAAACAAGCTCCATTTTTCAACAATTTTAGCATCCAAACTACCGAGCAAATTAGCTTCTCTGGTAATTTCCGCCATCATCTTTGGCAATTTGAGTTTATGCAAATCTAGACGATAGGAATCACCAAAATTATGAGCTATATTTTCCCGCTGAACATATGCCAGAATCCCGATATTGAATCCCACCTCAAACAGCCGTCCAAAATCTTCACCAATCATGATTAATACCTCCCTCACCGACATTCAATACTTCTCTTACCTTATTCAAAAATGCCAGGGAATTAAAATCTGCGCTACCGCCAGCATGACTAAATACAGACAAAGCACCAACCGATTCATCGCCAATAATTCGCTCGTAGGGGTCGAGTTTTAAACTAATATTGTGACGAGCTTCATACCGAGAAAAGTGGAATAGTGTTAGATAATGTAGCAAAGTATTTTTGATTGCACCATCATAAATCAAACCTTCACGAATATCTCGATCGTCTAGGATACCTTGATAGATATTCAACAGAGTTGAGTAAGAAATCACACCGTTATAAAAGTTCTTTTCCTCCCTGACTCTAATGCCGTTAAACAAGTTGAAAAACATCACAGCTTGCTGACTGCTATCTGCAAACAAGCTTTCAAGCTCCATTGCATCCTGAATGTAAAAGGATTTTCCCTTGTCGCCTAGGAAACTGCGGACATAGTATTTATCAAAGAATATCGGATAAATCTTGATATCTCGCCTCTCTCCCTTCAAAGTTCGGAGCAATTTTTTTGACATGAAAGACAATTCCTCATCTTCCTCAGTCTGAGTAATATGCAGTGTACTCATGTAAGGTGCTTGGGAAATATATGCGAAATTCCGATATCCTTGCTGATAAAGCTGACTCATTGCATCTTCAAGGATTAACGGCTCAGAATAAAGACGGCTGACACTGTAATTCTCCGAAAGTGTTTTCAGCATTTCAACTTGAATTGTGCTATCGTCTAGGCGATTGATGCCGACAACTTCTCCGATTAAACTAGCTTGTCTTTGGAAGCGGTTTTGATTACCTTTTTTCGCATCACTATCTCGACTGGAAACGACAATAATTGCTAACTTGTCCAAATCGGGAGCTAGCTGTACATTGCTAAACTTAAATTTTTTCGGTAGAATTGAATACATCGAACTCAAACCGTTCCGAATTGTGTAACCATTGGGCTGTTTTTTAATGCGAAACCCTTGAGAAGTTGAGCGTTGTTTTTCACTCAAAATATGAGACAATGTTTTGGAAACGTTGGCCATAAACTTTTCTGACGGCGAAGGGTTTTTGTCGTCGCCTTCGTGAAGTCTCACCATCGGAATAAATAAGTTGTCTGCAGTATTTTCGAGCAATATCCTCAGACAGATATATGACAGCAGCAGCATGGCAAACTTATAAACAAAAATCGCCGCAGGTTGTAAACCTTTATCACCGCTGTCTAGTCGTCTGTCGTCGTAGGGAAACACAACTAATTTTGTCTGAAAATGCTTGTCGTAGATGGCTCTAGAGCGATCGGCTTTAGGTGCAGAAAGTACGGGCAAAACATCGACATCTTTGATATTGTATTCCATGCTGAATTTTTGGCGTTCATCAGTAGGAAAATAGCGGACATCTTCTATGGTGATATTGACTGGTAGCTGACAAATAGAGCTTTCATCGACACTAGGATCTTTGACGGTAATATAATGGAGCGTTTGCTTGTAATTTCGCTCCATAATTTCATTAAAAAATTTACCATTTCTCAAAATATTGTCAATATCTTCTATCAGACCTATTTTGAGGTTGACGTGTCGCGTTTCTGTGCGGCTTGGCAAAGTTGTCTGGCGTTCCAAAAAGCCTCTCAGCATTTTTCTCAGATGGTTTATTTTAAATTTAACGTTTACTTCGTTAAACCTCTTCACAAAGTTTCGGAAAAGTCTTCTTTTTATTTCATCATTGTCGCGACTCAATACATTTCTGATGACTTGCTCGAAACTACCAATAGGATTAAATTCAAGTTCTAATTCAGGGTGGTAATTTTCTGTTTCGGGAGTGTGGGGAGATGCAAAGACAAAGTGATATAACAGTGCTATTTTTAATACTTTACGTACAAAAATTTCGCTATTGGCATCTGCAGCAAATTCTGCTTGATGTTCTTCGCTGTCGGGATTGAGCAGGTTCAGATAATATTCAAATACATCTTTTCCACCGCGCGCTTGAACTTGATTATCAAATTTAATTTTCAGCCCAAAGATAAACTTGCGTTCGTTACGAGAATTATCTGTACTTTCTCCCAAGTAACCTGCTACAATCGGAATTATTGGCAGTGCATCTAGGACTTCTGCTCTCGCGAAAATTTCTCTGTAGTTAACTTTAATGCCAGCATAATTAACCTCGTAATCGCCATCGGATTTATTTGGATCGTTGATGTAATCTTCTATCAATCTGAGGCGGCGAATCAAGTCTTGTAAATAGATGATTCCTACGGTATCTGTAGTGCTAGTGCGAATGTGTTCTAGCAGATAGTCTAAATAAATAATCTTAGCTTCTTTGTGAATTTTACCCAGAGTTTCTTTGTCTACCAGTCGGATTAATTTGTAAAAATCCGAGTCGGGATTTTTAACCATCTCATCAAGACGAGAGTAGAGTTCTTGTTTATCATCGTTAGTCTCGGCATTTTCATTGATATAATTTTGTAAACCCTGCTTGAGTTCTTGTTCAAAAATATCAGTATTTCGGACAGTAATGGTCAATTTATGCAGTTTTAAAGTCGCATGGCTACCAGCGGTCATGCTTTGGAGAGTTAGCTTTTCTTTTTCTAAAGAAGTGTGGCAAGTGCTAAAATCATATTTAAAACCTAACTCTTGGCCGTTTCCCCGAAAAGAGGGTGAATCTAAAGGACTAATCAAACTAGCGACAAAACTTTCAATAGTATTTTGTGGCAATTTTGCTCCTAAGTGCTGCCGCAAACACTCTTTAATCTGCGTAATTTGACTGCCAAAAAGCTCCTCAACTTCCGGCGGAAAATTAACCGTAGCAGCATCTGCTTGACGTTCAAAGGAACCCAAGGGCGTCCGCACTTCTATTTTTGCAACCTCAGCAGCGATCGCATCAATATCGACGATCAGACGGCGGCGGTCATCTGATATATTAAACGGGTTTTTCGATTGCAAAACTTCTAAAATCTTGTCCAGCAAATCGCCATAGTCTATTGGAACTAAATCGCTGTCACCCAATCTTAAGATGTTCACCCTGTTAACCCCTTCAAAAAGCTTGAATCCACTCTTTCACATCGTACTCAGTCCAAACCCCATTTACCCAATAAGGATCGGCCTCAACCAATTGTCGCACGGCCGCCTCATCTTCAGCTTCGTAAATTGCAAAAACTTTAGTTAAGTCTTTGGTTGGCCCGATCGTACTTAATACGCCCGATTCCTTCTGCTTAGCCAATCCTGCTAAATGAGCGTCTCTAAACGGAGCGCGTTTTTCGAGAACGTCTTCGCAGTAACTTCCCCACATCACATATTTGGTCACGGTTTTGAGCCTTAGATGAATTTGTTTCAAAGTTATTGTACAATAGGAGTAACAGGATTTAACGAAAATTTTAAGGATTAAGATTAATTAACCGCAGAGGGCGCAGAGGGCGCAGAGGAAGAGGGGAAAGAGAGATGATTGTTAGATAGGAGAAGATTGCTATGACTTTATTAGACATTCGTTTGTTGACGGTTCAAGAATATCACCGGATGGCCGAAATTGGGATTCTTGACGAAGATGAACGAGTAGAATTACTAGCAGGACAGATAGTAAAGATGGCAGCAAAAGGAACAGCACACGGTGCAGCGGTGAAACGCACAGAGAAGTTACTGGAAAATCGTTTGGGAAATGGAGTTTTGGTGCGATTGCAAGATCCAGTTCGGTTAAATAATTTCTCGGAACCTGAACCAGATATTGCTGTAGTTGTACCCGATCCGCTTTACTATGAAGACCACCATCCAACTCCCTCAGAAATTTATCTGATTATTGAAGTTGCCGATACTACGCTGAGAACAGATTTGGGGATTAAAGCAACTATTTATGCTCAGTCGGGAATTGCTGATTATTGGGTTTTGGATGTTAATAATCGGCAACTCCACGTTTTTCGAGAACCGAGTCAGGATGGTTATCAAAGTATAGTAGTTCTTGGGGATGATGCGAGCATTTCTCCTTTGCAGTTTCCCGATATTTCCTTTATGGTTCGGGATATGTTGCGGCCGTTAAGTTATTAACTTGTGCAGCAAATCTAGGACGCGCTTGGCCCGAGAAACCCGGTTTCTATGAAAATATTGGGTTTGATGGCGGTAAATATTGGAAGAAACCCGGTTTCTAAGTAGTCGTAGGGTGCGTCGCCCTGAAAAATCCCTAACTAAATATGGAAAATCTCATAGCTACGCACCTTGAACCATGTTTAAAAACCTGATTACCAAATAATTGTTGGGTTTGTTGGCTGAATCCGCGATGGTACAGGTGCGTCGCTATGGTATTGTCGATCTTTCTCAGGGATTTTCCAGAGCGACGCACCCTACGTTTAGCTTCTCAAACTAACGCCGAATTTCTCTACTAAAACATCGCGAACTTTTTGTTGTGCCGGTTCGACATCGGTTTCGCTCAAAGTTCGATCGCCCGCGCGGTAAATTAACCGAAAAGCCAAACTCCGCTGGCCCGCAGGTACGTTGTCGCCCCGATATTCGTCGAACAATTCTACGGAATCCAGCAAACTACCCGCCGCCTTTTTCATCGCACTCTGCATCTCAACCACCGGAACTTCAATCGGTGCGAAAAATGCAATGTCTCTGTCAGAAGGGGGGAAACTCGAATAACCCGCAAACTTGCGAGTTAAGTTGTTCGATCGCCCTAATTCACCCAACAGCACCGCTAAATCTAATTGAAACACGTAAACCTGCTCGGGCAAATCCTTTTCCTGCTGCAATTGCGGGTGCAACTGTCCAAAAACTCCTAAATGTTTCCCGTTTAACGATAACGCAGCCGTGCGGCCAGGATGCAGCCTTGTGGGGCGGGCATCTTGCCCGCCACTAACAGGATAAACATCCTGTTTACCATCATCTTGTCGATATTCCACCGACAAACCCAACTCCTGAAACGCGCTTTCCAAGATACCTTTTGCCTCAAACCAACTCAAAGGTCGATCGCGCCCGGATTGCTGCCATTTCCACACAGTCGGATCGCCGCCGATAATCCCCGCAACTGCATCGGCTTCCTTCATTGCATCCCCATCTTTCCAGAAAATGCGGCCGACTTCAAAACCGTTTAGCGCCCCATTTCCCTGTTCCAAATTGTACCCGAAAGCATCAATCAAACCCGACAGCATTTCTGTCCGCAAAGCCGAATACTCCACAAACAGCGGATTCGCCAGCACAACCTGATTGTCTCCCTCAGTTTTCACCAAAGAATAGTGCATCAACTCCGTCAAACCGGCCGCCCGAAAAGCCGATCGCACATTCCGAATTGCCGCATATTCTGGTGACAGATAACCGGGTTCCGTTTTGCTGGGCAAAGTATCGCAGAAATTGTCATAACCGTGGAGTCTGGCAACTTCTTCAATTAAGTCAATTTCTCTTTCTAAATCGCGGTAGCGGTAAGGAGGAACAGTTATCCCAAACACCCGTTCTTTTTCTGTTGGAATAACTTCGCATCCCAAGGCTGTCAGAATATTTTTCACCTCTTCCGGTTCCAGATATTTAGAACCGCCCGTTTCTCCTCTTTTTAACTGCCCCAAAACCAGATTTACTCGGTCTAAACGCAATTCGAGCGATCGCGAAAAACTCAAATCATCGCCCGAACTCGCCGTTTTCTGCACCGTCGCAGTGCCTCCAGCCAACTCCAAAATTAGGGCAACAGCGCGGTTGCAGGCCGTCGTCAAGGCTGCCTGATTCACCCCCCGTTCGTAGCGGATCGATGCCTCGCTCCGCAGGCCTTGAGCGCGCGCAGAACGGCGAATCGTTGCCTGGTCAAAAATCGCGGCTTCCAAAACTAAATTTTGCGTTCCTTCGTGAACTTCCGTATCTTCGCCGCCCATTACCCCAGCTAAGGCAACAGGTTTGTCGCTAGCAGTAATTAACAGATTTTGTGCTTGCAAATTGCGGTTTTGTCCGTCCAAGGTTTTGAAGGATTCCCCTGTTTTGGCAAAGCGGACGCCGATGCTGATATCTTGAGTACCTGTGAAAGATTGCAGGCGATCGCGATCGAAAGCGTGCAGCGGTTGTCCCCATTCCAATAAAATGTAATTAGTCACGTCAACCACATTATTAATTGGCCGCACCCCCGCCGCCTGCAACCGCTGCTGCAACCAAGCTGGAGAAGCAGCAATTTTCACACCTTCAATTGCCGTGCCGATGTAAATCGGGCAGCCTTGCGGTTCGGATATTTCTACTGCCAAAGCAGGATTTTCTTTGCCCTCAATCACAACACCATTCGCTTCGGGAATTCTCAAACTCGCCCCAGTCAGCGCCGCCACTTCCCGCGCTACACCCACCATGCTCAAAGCGTCAGCACGGTTGGCAGTTGCTGTCAAGTCTAAAATCACGTCATCTAAACCCAAAAGCTGGCGAATATCGCTGCCCAATTCTGGATTTTCTAACTCGAAAATGTGAATCCCGGCTGATTCTTTAGATAGTCCCAATTCTGCCAGGGAACAAATCATTCCTTCGGAAGGAACGCCCCGCAATTTAGCAGGTTTAATCTTTAAATCAATAGTCGATAAATAAGTGCCGACAACAGCGACAGGCACGTAAATGTCGGCCCTAGCGTTGGGTGCACCGCAAACAATATTCAAAGCTTGTGAAGAGCCGACATCCACTTGACAAACTCTCAATTTATCTGCATTCGGATGCTGTTCGCAGGCGATGATTTTGCCCAAAACTACACCGCTTGCCCACGGGCGGCGGTCTTCGATTTCTTCGACTTCAAACCCGGCCATTGTCAGGGTTTCGGCTAATTCTTCCGGGGATATCGACACATCCACCAATTCCCGCAGCCAGTTTAGAGAAATACGCATAATTTAGTCAGTAGTTAGTTGTCAGTGCTCGGTAGTTATTAGTCATTAGTCTGCGCCGGCAGGCTTCGACTGTGCAGTCACAGAATTGATTCGGCAAAGCCTTTACTACCATAATAATTTAAATTTGTCAATAGTTTTGCGGTATACATAAGCAAAAACGAGCGATCGGCCCAAAGGTAGATGTCTACTGGGGGATGAGTAGCATTCTCATTCCGATAATGAGGTATGCTAGATACATCTAACAACGCAAAAAGCACTTAAGTTTAGAAAGACTTTACACAAAAAAGCACAACTTTAGCAAGTCTTTAAACTATCTTCAAGGATAATCAACCGAAAAAACTCACTGCAGCGAGATAATCAAAATAGGGAAAAGATATCTGCATAAAAGACTTAGGTGCAATTCCAATTCGCAATCGAAGGCACGGCTTGCCGAAACCTGATAGATTAGTATGTCTACCAGAAGCAGGAACAGGCTATTTGTGCAGTCGAGCGGCGCTGACAAGATCAGAACAACATAGGCAAACTCAATCAATATGAGCTACTGCGTAAATCCGGGCTGTCCCCATCCTCAAAACCCTGCTGACTCTATTCTTCAGTGTCAGACTTGCGGCGCGCGGTTATTGCTGCGCGCTCGCTACCGAGTCATTGAACCGTTAGGACAAGGAGGTTTTGGAGCTACATTTCTGGCAAAAGACATCTCATTGCCCGGTCAACCGAGTTGTGTAGTCAAGCAACTGCGACCCAGTAGTTCGTCGCCGCGAGTTTTAGAAATGGCGCGGGAATTATTTAAGCGAGAGGCGAAAACCCTGGGCCAACTGGGCGACCACCCGCAAGTACCGAGGCTGCTAGACTATTTTGAAACCGATCAGCAATTTTACTTAGTTCAAGAGTATGTTAAAGGCTCGACTTTGAAACAAGAAGTCAAGCACTCAGGCCGTTTCAACGAATCGGATGTTAAAAATTTTCTATTAGAAATTCTGCCAGTAGTGCAATATATCCACAGCCAAGGAGTAATTCACCGAGACATCAAACCCGCAAATATTATTCGCCGAGTTCAAGACAGCCACTTAGTTCTGATTGACTTCGGAGCGGTAAAAGACCAAGTTAGCCAAACAATATTATTAGACCCCGCCGACCAAAGCGCTAACACGAAATTTTCTGTCGGCACATTTAGTTTTGCCCCCCCGGAACAAATGGCGCTGCGGCCGATATTTGCCAGCGACATCTACGCGGTGGGGATGACTTGCTTGTACTTGCTGACAGGAAAGTCGCCCAAGGATTTAGATTTTGATGGAGTAACCGGCGAAATTGTTTGGCAGCCCCACGTTCAGGTAAGCCCCTATTTTGCGCGGATTCTCGAAAAAATGCTGAAGCCGATGGTTGGCCACCGCTTCCAATCGGCAGCAGATGTCCTCAGAGCTCTCTCTGGCGAATTTGAAGACCCAAGTCTTGTCGATGGCTTGGCAACTCAATTCAACGGCTCTTCTCGTACTGTTGAAGAACCGACAATATTTAATGACGAGGGTTCTTCGTGGTCACCGCCGAGGAGCAAAATTAATCAAGATTTACGATCGACGAACCACACCCGCGCTGGTAGAACTTCCTTGGGCCAATCTGGGAATACGGGGATGCAGCCCAGAGTTTCCCGGACTCTGGCTGAGTCAGGCAGAACTTTTGGAACGGTTGCACCTTCTAGCGACAATTTAGCAGCCTCAAAGCTATCGAAAGTTGCTCCTAAGTGGGACACCAACAGCTTGCGAGCGGCATATTTTAAAGGCAAGCGCGATTTTGCTGACTGCGAACTGTCGGGTTTGCAACTGCAAAAAGCGCAGTTGGCGGGGGGGAATTTTTATCAGGCTAGGTTGGTGAAGGCAAATTTGCAAGCAGCGGATTTGTCGGGGGCGAATTTGGGTCACGCGAGGTTAATTCAGGCGAATTTGCGAGATGCGAACTTGACTGAGGCTTATTGCAGCACTGCCAATTTTGAAGGGGCGGATTTCCGAGGTGCTGACTTGACGGGGGCTTATTTGACTAAGGCGAATTTGCGGGGAGCAAATTTGTGCGGGGCGAATCTTACCAACGCTACAGTTTCTGAGGAACAACTGGCAATGGCAAAGACCAATTGGCTTACTGTTAAGCCGGATGGCAAGCGGAGTTTTGGATTTTAATAAGTCAGTTGTCAGTTGTCATCAGTCATCAGTCAGCAGTCAACAGTCAACCGTCAGCAGTCAACTCCCCCAGTCAGGTGAGTCGTCAGGAGGAAGCCCGATCGCCCATCGGCCGCCTAAATTAACTACTAGGAATGGAGGATTCGATCGCACCCAAACATGAAACTGCTCAACCGCCGCACTCGAACGCTTCTGTACACCGGCATCCTGGCGCTGGCCTACTTTGTTACCGGAAAATTCGCAGCGTCGATGCTGGGACTGGTGAAAGCCGAAGCCTCCCCCGTGTGGCCGCCCGCCGGTATTGCTCTAGCGGCGCTGCTACTGCAAGGGCGGCGGATGTGGCCGGGAATTGTCCTCGGTTCAGTGCTGTTAAACTCTACCGCCGGTGTACCGTCGGCTGTCATTGCCACATCGGCCTTGAGCGTCACCCTGCAAGCGCTGGCTGGAGAGGCTTTGCTGACTTGGAGCGGATTTTCTACCAAACTCGATCGACTGCGAGATGTTCTGGCTTTGGTAGCGGGCGCTGTCATCGGGTCTACTTTTGTGGGTTCTATCCTCGGCAACTTGGGTACGTGCATTTTTGGTTGGACTCAGTGGAGCAATTTTTCTCGCAACTGTTGGACTACGTGGCTCGGAGACGGCATGGGAATTTTGATTGTGACGCCCGTGCTGCTAACTTTGAACCACGCGGTTAACAGTTTTCAATTCCCACTCAAACTGAGATGTTTCATTATTCTCAATTACTTGTTTAGGAACAGGCAAGATGCCTGTTCCACAAGAGATGAATTTGATTGTGGAACAGGCATCTTGCCTGTTCTTGACGCGGTTAACAGTTTTAAGTTTTCACTAAAACTGAGATGTTGCATCATTCTCAATTACTTGTTTAGGAACAGGCAAGATGCCTGTTCCACAAGAGATGAATTTGATTGTGGAACAGGCATCTT
>NZ_JAUBRP010000014.1:81792-106077 GCF_036701935.1 Microcoleus sp. M2_D5
GCCTGTTCTCGATCCTGGTGTAAAATGTGAGATTAAACCTGGGAATATTTCAAGATTAAAAGCATTTTTAAACTGGGTAAATTTCAAGGCCCAGTTTAAAAATTTCCCAATTTTAATTAATAATTCTAAACCCACATTTCCTGCACCTGAAAACCGCTACAATCTTCTATTTTTAATTGTTAATTATGCAGAAATAGCTTTATGGCTGACTCTATTGCTGAGCGTGAGCTGGCTGTTCTTTTGCTCAAAAACACAAGCGGCGATCGCTCTGTATCCGCTGGAGTATCTGCCTTTTCCTCTGATAGTTTGGGCTGCCCTGCGGTTTCAGCCGGCGGGAGCGATTTTTGCTTATTCGATCGTCTCTTACATCGCGATTTGGGGAGCAGTACAGGGAGGCGGCCCGTTTTTGGCCAAAAGCGATAATCCCAAACAGGCGGTTTTATTTTTACAAGCTTTTACCGGTACGATCGCCCTTGTGGCTCTGATGTTGGCCGCCGCCGTAGCAGAACGCCAGCAAGCGCTCTTTGAGGTGCGCCGCACGGCGGCCCGGCTGCGCGATCGCGAAGCTAGTTTAGCGAACGCTCAGCGCATCGCTCAGTTGGGAAATTGGGATTTAAATTGCGCCGCCCTCACAGCAACTTACAACTGCCAAGAATCCGCAGAACATCATATATCCCATATCGAATTGCGGTGGTCAAACGAACTTTACCGCCTCTTGGGTTTTGCTCCTGGAACTGTCAAACCGACACCATCCGTTTTTTTGCAAGCTGTACATCCAGAAGACAGAGAATTGGTGGCGCGATCGCAGCGCCAAGCTATGTTGGAACGCCAAGCCTATTGCATTAACTACCGAATTGTGCTGCCAGATGGCTCCGAACGCACTGTCTGCGAACAGTCGGCAATTGAGTCAGGGGCGATCGCCGCCACAGTCCAAGACGTTACCGAACGCCACCGCGCGGAAACAGCTTTGCGGGCGTCCTCCGATCGCGATCGCTTGCTCTCAGAAATCGCCCTGCGAATTCGCAACTCTCTCGACCTCGAAGAAATTCTCAATACTACTGTTGCCGAAGTCCGGCAATTTTTCAAGGCAGACCGCGCTTTTATCGGTATTGTGGACGCGGACGGGGTACATCTTCCTAGCCCGGTGTACGGCAAGGTTGTGGCCGAGTCTGTGGGCGCTCAATGCCGTTCTCTTTTGGGGTGGGTACTCGCTGACGAAAATCACCTCGAAAGCCAGAAAACTTTTTATGCTAACAACCGCGTCCGAGCTATCTCCGATACTGCTAGCGTTCAACAGAGCGTTCCAATTGCCCAATTGTACAGCGACTATCAAATTCGCGCGACGTTAAATGTGCCGATCGTCCTGGGGGATGAATTGTTCGGAATCTTGGCCGTCAACCAGTGTTCGGGGCCCCGCCAGTGGCAGGAATTTGAAATTGATTTGTTGGAAAAACTCGCTACTCAAGTGGCGATCGCTCTACAGCAAGCCCAACTTTTGCAGCAGGTAAAAGCTCTCAATGCCAACTTGGAATCTCAAGTGGAGGAACGCACCCGCCAACTACAGCAAAAAATGCACGAGTTGCAAGAAAGCAACCGCCTCAAAGACCTATTTTTGCACGCAGTTTCTCACAATCTCCGCACTCCTGTGATGGGAATGTTAATCCTGCTGAAAAATTTGCTCAACAAATCGCCTTCTGACTCTCTACAAGATGTTCCGGTTTCTCGATCGATTTTGCAGCGCATCGTTCAAGCCAGCGAACACCAGTTGACTATGGTTAATTCCCTGCTCGACGCTCACGCTAGCGAAGTGAAAGGTATTGTTCTCAATACTGTACCGCTGCATTTGCCGTCTTTAGCTTCAGCCATTGTTGCCGGCTTAGAACCCCTGCTGGCCAAAAATCAAGCCACTTTGACGTTTGAAATCCCGGCGGATTTGCCACAAGTCAATGCAGATCGCCAACACTTGCAGCGGGTGCTAGAAAATCTGCTGACTAATGCTATTAAACACAATCCTCCTGGAGTCAATATCAGTTTTAAAGCCGAGGTAATAGAAGTTGAAAAAAAGGTAAGTTTTGAAGAAAATTCCCAGGCTTTAACATCGCAAAATAATCAGATCGCCCGCTGTATCGCTAACCGGGCCTTTGGTGGGGGCGATCGTCCTAGGATGGGCGAAACCACCCAGAAAAATCAGGAAACCCTGGCCAAATTCAACCTCGACGGCAGTTGCAAAATGCCTCGCTATCAGGGCCAAATTGGCAATATCGGCAGCAAATTGCCGGGTGTCACCGTAAAAATGGTTCGCTGTACTGTAACAGATAATGGAGTGGGAATCAGCGCCAAACAGCGGGAATCTTTGTTTGAACTTTACGTTCAAGACCCTAATAGCCGACAATTAACAGGGTTGGGTTTGGGATTGTACCTCTCCAAGCAAATTATCAAAGCTCACGGCGGCTCGATCGGCGTCGAAAGCACTCCCGGCGGTGGTTCGACTTTCTGGTTTTCGCTACCTGCTGTCAACTCGGACGAGACCTCTTTCTCAATCTAAAATCTAAAATCTAAAATCTAAAATGGTATGAACTATTTGGGCAATGCAAAATCAGTTCAGGGGTTAACGGTTTACGAGGTGTGGCGCGATCGCTTCCTCCGAGATCGGCTGCGCCCTGCTGTCGGAATTGCCATCTTTTTTGCCTTCACAATAACTGTCTATTTTCTGGGCGATAGATTCTTAGCTCGCCAGGATTTTGAAAGTGTTTATTTGTACACTAGCGCTGCTGTAGAATTTGGTTTGTTGACCTGTTTTGTATTGCAAAAAACCTCCTTCGGACAGCGCTATCCCGGTTTGCTATTTTTGGGTTTTTCGTGGTCGCTGACGGTGGTTGTACAGATTGGGCTAGCTGTGGCACAAGTCGGGGACTTACCAATTTTTACCTGGAGTTTAGCGTTTCTGATCCAAGCTACGCTGATGCCCGTCCGCTGGCGCCTCCACTTAATTTCTCAACTCGGCGTTTTGTGTTGCCACGTCGGGATAAATTTGGTTTTAAATCTAAGTTTTGCTAAGTATACTGCTTTTAAGTTGACCGGGTTGTACTTATATTTGTTTTGGTTTTGTTTGATTTGCGATTTGTCGGTTTATTGGTACGAATGTCTGCAACGGAAAGAGTTTAGTACCAGGCGCGAGTTGGAATCTGCTTACCAGCAGTTGGAGGCGGCGGAGGCGAAGTACCGCAGCATTTTTGAGAATGCCGGCGAGGGGATTTTTCAAAGCACTCCCGACGGCCGTTATATTACTGCCAATCCAGCTTTGGCGCGGATTTACGGCTGCGATTCCCCGGAAGAAGTGACGGCAAAGTTTACTGATATCGATCGGCAGTTGTACGTCGATCCGGCTCGCAGAAATGAGTTTTTGCGATCGATCGAGGAAAGCGGCACAGTATCGGATTTTGAATCTAAAATTTACCGCTGTGACGGCAGTATTGTCTGGATTTCCGAGAAGGCGCGGGCGGTACGGGACAGCAGCGGCGCCCTGCTTTATTATGAGGGTTTAATTGAGGATATCACGCAGCGCAAACAGGCACAAGAATCGCTGCGGCTGTTTATCCACGCTCTTTCTCACGACTTGCGAAACCCGGTAGCGGGAATGTTAATGGTGCTGAAACATTGGCAGACGAAAACCGGGGATTCGATCGCAATTCCCCGTTCTATTTTGGAGCGGATGATTCAAGGTAGCGAGCAGCAATTGCGCTTGATAAATTCGCTGTTGGAAGTTCACGCCGGGGAATTGCGCGGTTTTGTTCTGCACTGCGATCGGGTAGATTTGAGGGCAATAGTTGAAGAGGCGGCAACCGATTTAGAACCTTTAATGAATGAGGGTAAAGCTACTTTTAAAAATTTAGTTTCGGATGATTTGCCAGCAGTTAATGCTGACAAAACTCAGTTGTGGCGCGTATTCTCTAATTTGATTGCTAATGCTTTAAAACACAATCTTCCGGGACTAAACTTAACAGTTTCAGCTAAAGTAATTCATGCGGAAAAATCTATTTTCAATCAAAACGCAGCGAAACATAAGAGCGAGAAGTTACGAATTCCCCCCGAACAATTCCCCATTCCCCATTCCCCATTCCCCATTCCCCATTCCCCAAGTAGTATGATTTACTGTACCGTGGAAGATGACGGGGCGGGAATATTGCCGGAACAGTGCGAACATCTTTTTGACCTTTACGTTAGGGGCGATAGAGCCCGACACTCCGTTGGTTTGGGTTTGGGTCTATATCTTTGTCGGCAAATTATTGGTGCTCACGGCGGCCAAATAGGGGTAATTAGCACTCCCGGTGCTGGGGCAAGTTTTTGGTTTACTTTGCCCCTGGCTGAGAATTTTAGGTAATTTTTTGGTATTTTAAATTACATTTAATCTAGCAATTGTGCCAAATATTTAGAACGTTATTAATTGCTGAAACCATTGCCAAATATGCTTCTTCGTTCTGCAGTGGCTATACTTGTGTTGTGCCGTCGCAGGTTCTTTTTGAGTGCTTCAAGCCAAATCTATCGCTCGGAATATTTCGATCGGACTATTGATATTAATTTAAAACCGTGGTATAGTTACCCAAATGTTTTTAAAGGAAAAATAAATTTCCGATCTTCACATTTTCTTTAGAAACATCATTTAATCTAGAAAATCTCTAAAACTAGATAAAAAATATGCAATTTATGTTTGTCGAGCAAAGCTCAGAAAATACAGCTAAGTACGACTCAGCTAAGTACGACTCAGCTAAATATAACGAGCGGTCGTTCTCAACTTTAATTCGGACTCTCCGTCTTTCCCAAGGTTACTTTTCTTTCGTTTTAGTCAACTGCAACTCGCTGGCTTTGCGGCAGCAAATAGTCGATCGGCTGCAAGCAAATTGTCCCGTGAAACCGCGACAACTGTTTTTGCCCAAATCGGCGACAACTCTCTACACGACAATCGCAGCAGAAATAGATGGCGAAAAGCCTCCAGCTTTAATGCTCCTCGGTTTGGAATCAGTGGAGCCGATCGATCGATTGCTCGTTTCTACCAACCTATTATGCAGCGAATTCAGCAAAAAATTTTCCTTTCCCCTCGTCTTTTGGGTGACGGATGAGATCCTGAGAAAAATCATTCGCACCGCCCCGGATTTATACAATCGAATGACGACAATTAGATTTATCAGTAATTAGTAATCAGCCCATCGATTTTAGATTTTAGATTTTAGATTTTAGATTTTAGATTTTTAACAGTCAACAGCCCATCGATTTTAGATTTTAGATTTTAGATTTTAGATTTTAGATTTTAGATTTTTAACAGTCAACAGTCAACAGTCAACAGTCAAAAGCCAACTGTCAACTCTCAACAGTCAACTGTTAAATTCCGCTTCCCAAATCAGGACTAATTCTCGCGCCGCCGCAGTTCCCTCAGCAGGAAAACTTGCCAAAAAGTCTTTATCAGCCCCCACGTCGTAAGGCCCTTCCTTAAACTCCAAAATCACAGTATCCTGTGTCAAAGCTACTAACGTTTGACACTCTCCGGGCTAAAGCCACGGAGATTCTTAAGACTTAAGTCTTAAACGCGCTGTCAAATCGCATCTACACGCTCGAAACAACTACTTGGACGAGAAGTATTGCTGTTGCGCTTACTTTTGTTTTTAGATCGCTTTCTGATTCCATCAATAATCCAGTTAGGTACGCTCAACGACTCACTATTACGTGTTTGGACAGGCTCGGCATTGCCGAGTAGCGATCCAACCCAGGAGTTTCACCTTATGAAATCGTTTCAACACGTAGATGGTTGTTCTTACTTGCCTGTCTAAATTATAAACTTTAGCTGAGGATTTATTAGATATTTTAACAAAGTTTTATAATTAAAGCCGTCAAGCTTATGACGGGGCTTCAAACCCAATTTTTTGGTGAACAAATGGGCTAGTCTGGGATCATCGTTATCAGCATCTCTTGACACATGGAAATCGCAACTCAGGTGCGTATCACTAAGGCAATGCGTTTGTCAAGTATCTTTAGAAAAAGTATTAGCCCGATCGCCCTTTTGACTATTCTAGTCTGCGCCAATACCGTTTTTGCATCTGAACCGACGGCGGCACTGTTGGTTCAGCAGCAATTCTCACAGCAGCAACTTAAAGAAGAAATTCGCGATCGAGTTCAAGAAGAAGTTGACATTGCCTTCGGGCGCACGGCGGTACTGCTTAACGGGCTGGTAATTGCCCTAACTTTGTTTCCGGCAGCAGCCGGAGTCGGGGTTTGGTTTCTGTTGAGCAAATTGTCCAAGCAGACAACAATTGCCCGCCAAGAAATTGAAAGTCTCCATTACGATACAATCTCTCAATTAAAACTATTAATTTCCGACGCTGAAACTATCTTAGGCGAAATTCAACACCAAAATCACTCGGCAGAGGCAGAAACAGACCTTTTATTCCCCGATGCCCAAATTCAAGAATTTGCTCCGGTTAACTATGGCAATTACCAACAGCTATTGACGGCCGCCGACTATGCTAAACAGGGAGATGCTTGTTTCTTTGAAAACCGTTATCAAGATGCGATCGCAGCTTACGATCGGGCCCTGCAAATTCAGCCGGATTTAGCCGATACTTGGAATAACCGAGGAGTAGTGCTCACGAGAATGCAGCGGTATCCAGAGGCGATCGCCTCCTACGAACAAGCTACTACAATTCGCCCCAATTATCCCGATGCTTGGAACAATCGAGGCGTGGTATTGTTGGAGTTGCAGAAGTACCAGGAGGCGATCGGCTGTTACGAACAGGCAATTCAAGCCAAACCCGATTATGCCGATGCTTGGAACAACCGAGGCGTTGCGTTTTCCAAAATGCAGGAGTACGAACAAGCAGTAATTTCTTACAATCAAGCCCTACAAATTAAAAATGATTATACTGACGCTTGGAACAATCGAGGCGTTGCACTCTCCAAATTGCAAAAATACGAAGCTGCGATCGCATCCTACGACAATGCGGCTAAAATCCGGCCTGACTTTTACAGAATTTGGTACAACAAAGCCCGATGTTATGCACTACAAGGTAAAATTGAATTAGCCATTGAAAATTTAAAGCGCGCCCTCAATCTCAATCCCAATGTGTGTAAAGAGTTGGCAAAAAGTGAAGCTGATTTGGAGAAGATTCGCGAACACGACGCATTCAAGCAGTTGATTAATTGATCGGAACTAAGTAGATGAGTGGGAAAATACATACAGCCTATTCCAGGTTTATGGAATGTAGGGACAAAGGTTTTCGCCGTTTCCCTACGGAGATATGACGCTAGGCGGGGGTACTTCATAAGCGTGGAATCTGCTGTAATACCAATTTTAAAAAAGAATGCAACAGTATTCTTCTTCCCCCCGCAATGCAGCGGGGGGCTAGGGGGGGTCGAAGAGTGTTGCACGATTTTAGAGAATTAGTATTACTTCTGTTTGATTACTACCAAAGTAATGTCATCAAATACTTTTTGCTCCCCGATGTATCGTCGCACGTCGTCAATAACCGCTTGCTTGATTTCTGCTGCTGACAGTTCCCTGTTAAGGACAACAACTTCAATCAATGGCTCGATACCGTATTGATTTTTCTTCATATCAAAAGCTTCGGTAATTCCATCTGTGTAGAGTATGACAACATCCCCCGAATTCAACTGTATTTCAGTAGAAGCAATGAAATCGGCAATATCTGCTTCCAAGGCGATGGGAAACCCTAACTCGATGGTATCAATCCGCTCTACTTCGCCGCCGTCACGAACGACAATCACCTCTTCGTGCTGTCCGCTCAAATGCAGGGTGTTGTCCCGATATTCTAGCAAAGAAAGGCTCATATTTTTACCGGAATCCATGCGCTCTACGTTATCAAAAAGCGTTTGGTTGACTGTCTGTAATAATTTAACGGGGTCGGTTTCCTTGTGAACCAGCAAAGTGCGAATTGCTGTTTGCGCCATAATCATTAACACGCCGCTTTCTAAACCGTGTCCTGTCACGTCGCCGATCCCAATGGTGGCTTTACCGCCGTGATTTAGTACGTCGTAGTAGTCGCCACCAACTTCATCAGCCGGTTCCATGAATGCAGCAATTTCTAGCCCTGCAATTGACTCTAATTCCTGCTGTTGAGGCAAAATCATTTGTTGCAGGCGGCGGGTTACGTCTAGTTCGGCACTCATGCGAAGGTTTTCTACTTTTAGCCGTTGGTTCAAAACCAATATTTCTTTATTAGCTTGGGCTAATTGTGCGGTGCGTTCTTCTACTTTTTGTTCTAGGGTTTGATAAAGTTGGGCATTTTCTAAGGCGATAGATGCCTGGGAAGATAGGAGTTTTA
This sequence comes from Microcoleus sp. M2_D5, assembly GCF_036701935.1. Taxonomy (NCBI): domain Bacteria; kingdom Bacillati; phylum Cyanobacteriota; class Cyanophyceae; order Oscillatoriales; family Microcoleaceae; genus Microcoleus; species Microcoleus sp. M2_D5. The sequence continues at coordinate 90,123 of NZ_JAUBRP010000014.1, forward strand.
AAACTTCTATTCGCGCTGGGGTAAATACTTTTTCTGCTAGGTTGTTTTCTAAGTAAACTACGCCCATGAAGCGACCTTGATTGATGATGGGAGTACAGAGTATGGATTTGGTTTGATGGGCAACAATATAGGGGTCTGCGGCAAACATTGCCTCGGTGGTAGCATTGTTTAAGACGGCAGGTTTTTTGGTTCTTTCAACATAGTTGATGACGCTCATGGGGAGGATTTCGGGGAGGGGCAGATGGGGGATTTGTGAGAGGGTGATGTTGTCGCCTTCGACTTGTCCGACGGCTTCTACGGTGAATGTGTTTGAGTGTTTGAGCAGCAAATATCCGGTTTGTGCGCCGGCATTTTCTATGGCGATTTTGATTAGTTTTGCTAGCAATTCACTGAGGACTATTTCACTGGAGATGGCTTGGGCGGCTTTGAAGACGGAGGCTAAGTCAAATCCTTCTGAATTGCCGCTGCTGGTGATGATGGTGGCTAAGGTGAGGCTGGTTTCTGGGGGTTTTTGAGCGTTGATTTTGGCGAAGAATTGCGGATATCGGGTTTCTAAGTCTTTGACTTTGGCTTTGGCTCCCCAGCGGATGTAGCAGTAGTATGCTTCTAGTAGGAAGAAGCGGGCCATGTTTTCTTGGCCGCGAGTTAGGTGAAATTCGCCGGTGAGTTCGTTGGCGAGGGCTTCTTCTTGGGTGTATTGCTGTTCTCTGGCTCCGGTGATGGCCGCATCGTAGAGGGTGAGGGCTGCGGGGTAGTCTCCTAAAATTCGGGCTTTTTCGGCTTCTACTAGCTCGTATTTGTGTTGGTAGTTGGCGGGGCAATTGTTAGCCCAATATCTCATTGTTTGTTGATTGGTGGCTACTTGTTCGAGATATTCTGTCTGTTCGGTTTCGCTGACGTGGGGATATTGAGCGAGGAGGCTGAGGGAGTAGTAAAAGTTGAGTTGTGCTGTAGCCATCAGACTGCCAGCAGGTGCTTTATATTTATCTGATTCTCGAGCATTCTCAACTGCCGCTTCTGGTTCTTTAAATAAATATGAAAGGAGGGTTTTAAAATAGTATAAAAAAAATAAGTTAAAATAGTTATTCATTTGTAATGCAGCTTTAATAAAAACTTTTTCATTATATTCATCACCAGTTAACTCAGTTGGTCGGTTTGAGTGACCCAGCAAATTCAAAATAAACTGCCGAATCCTATTTAAACCTTCAATAGAATAATCTTGTTTAAGATTTTGAATCAAATAAAGATATTCTCGACTTTCAGCTTCTAGAGATTCTAAGTCGCCTCCCAAATACAATTTATGCTCGTGATAGCTCAAAATTGCATAGCCGGCATACTCTAAATTTCCGGTTTCTAACCCACTATTAAAAGCCTCTTGCAAATAGTCTATGGTTTCCCTAACATGGTTTTTCCAGTGTTTAATAAATGCGTTAAAGCACTGTAGAACAATTGCTTTTATTTTTTGGGCATTAAATTGGTCCAGCAATCTTAAAGATAACTGACCAAATCTATATCCTGAGTCAATATCTCCAAAAGCACTCAAAAACATACCATAATTAACGTAAACGCTAGCAGCTAAAGGAGGATTGCCGTAATTTAAACAGATATCTACCATTGCAGATAAAAGCCGATATCCTAATGCAGGATTCGTCATATAAGAAGCAGGATTAACTTTTAAAAGAATCAAAATTGTGGCAAACTGATAAGGATCGGTCATTTCGGGAAGGTCTGCTAAATCCTCAATTTGTTTGTTTTCTTCTGCCAGTTTTCTTAAAATTGCCTGAATCAAAATTCCGGGAGATTCCGACATTTGAGACAGCGATACTCCCAATTTTTCCAGAACTTCCAGTCCTGTCTCTATTGCTTCTGAAAACCTATATTGAGAAATATAAGACTGAATTTTTACTTCGTAAACTTTCACCCTATCTAAAAGCGTTTTTGCTTCTTGTAACACAATTTCTAAAAGCTGCTCTGCCTGTTCAAAATTGGCGTTTAAATATTCAGATTCTACGGTTTCCACATAAATAGGCAGCGTTAAGTCATAATCACTCTGCCAACTATCGGCAGCCAGCAGTCCCAAACTGATATTAAAATAATTAACCGCCGCTTCAAAAGCTGCGGATGCTTTAGCTTTTTGACCTGCAATCAAGTTAAGTTCTGCTAACAGGTTTTTGTCTGACTGGGTAGCTAGTAGCGGTAATTCTTCTGTGGTTGTCTCTATGCCAAAATTCAATTGATTAACCAGGGCAAAAATATTGTTTTTGCGTTCTTCTGCTGTGGTATTTTGCAGCAGCAATTGACCGATTTGGAAGTGAGTTGATTTTTTATCGGTTTCGGGAATCAGAGAATAGGCAGATTGCTGCACTCTGTCGTGCAAAAATTTGTAATCTACTTTCACATCTTGCAGTCGCACTGATTCAGATTCCGACTCGACAAATACCAACGGAATTTTGTAGGCTTCCGACAGGGGCAAAATCAAACCCGCCTGAAGCGCTGGCCACAACTGCGCCCCCGTTACTAATTCTGATGCTTCGTTGACAATGGCTAAAACATCTAAGTTGAAAGTGTTGCCAACGCAAGCGGCAAGTTTTAAGGCTTTCTGAGTAACCTCTGGTAGCTTTTGAATGTTTCTAGCAATGAGTTCGACCACATTTAAATCGGTAATGCCAATGGCTTGGATTGCCTCGATATCCCATTGCCATTTATCGCTGCTGGCTTCATAATGCAGCAGGTTTTCCAAGGCGAGGGTTTTCAGCAGTTGGGTTAAAAAGAAGGGGTTGCCTTGGGTTTTGCTAAATAGGAGTTGTGAAAAGGATTGAATGCGTCTTGTGGCTGCCGATTCATTGAGAGTATCGGCAATCAGTTGGCTAACATGATTGATGGCTAAAGGTTGGACGGTGATGTTGTTGAGATTTGCCCCGGATTCGCGGATTTTTTCTAAGGTTTGAATTAAAGGGTGAGTGGGGTTGACTTCGTTATCGCGATATGCTCCAATAATTAACAAAAATTGGCTGTCAGAGTCACTCATCAGCAGTTGCATCAGTTTCAGGGAGGCTGCATCTGCCCACTGTAAGTCATCTAAAAACAGGACAACGGGGTGTTGGGGCTGACAAAAGACTTTGAGGAATTGTTGAAAAACTCGATTGAAGCGGTTTTGTGATTCTGTTGGCCCTAATTGTGGCACTTCTGGCTGCGAACCGATAATAAATTCTACTTCGGGGATGACATCAATAATGACTTGGGCATTGGGGATGAGGGCATCTAAGAGTTGATGTTTCCAACTGGCAATTTGGGCGGCATTTTCTGTGAGTAATTGGTTAATTAAGGCTTGAAAAGCGGTGATGATGGCTGAGTAGGGAATGTTGCGGTTAAATTGGTCGAATTTGCCGGAAATGAAGTAACCTCGGTGGCGGACTATGGGTTTGTGGACTTCGTTGACAATGGCGGTTTTGCCTATGCCGGAATAGCCGGAAACTAGGATCATTTCGCTGCTGGAAGGGGAAGGGGAAGGGGAAGGGGAAGGGGTAAGAGTTGATTCCTCGGTTTGATCCCCCCCGGCCCCCCTTGATAAGGGGGGAGTAAGAGTGGAGGAGGATTCTGCTTCTGAAGCATGGTTTTGAACCCCCCCGGCCCCCCTTGCTAAGGGGGGGGTAAGAGGTGTTGGGGTAAGAGGGGATTCTGCTGGTTCTAAAGCCCCCTTAGTAAGGGGGTTGGGGGTTAGAGATGTCGGGGTTATAGAGGAGTGGCTAATTCTTTCAAAGGCGGCTAGTAATTCTATTACTTCCTGTTCGCGGCCGTAAAGTTTTTGTGGAATCAGAAGTTGGCTACCTTTGTCGCGGGTGGCAATGGCAAAAGGTGCTATTGTTCCTGTAGCAAGCAACTGATTTAAACAAGTTTCTAAGTCAAATTTTAATCCCGCTGCGCTTTGATATCTCTCTTCGGCGGTTTTGGCTAAGAGTTTCATTACAATATCAGAAATAACTTGGGGAATTTCTCTGATTTCACAAAGTGGTAAAGGCTGTTTAGCTAAGTGACAATGTATTAATTCCATCGGCTCGACCGTGGCAAAAGGTAACTGACCCGCCAGCAGTTCGTATAAAGTCACTCCTAAAGAATAATAGTCGGTTCGGTAATCTACGGAGCGGTTCATCCGCCCCGTTTGTTCTGGGGAGAGATAGGCGAGAGTACCCGCTAGTTCCGAGGGGTTGCTCACAGATTGATTTTCTTGTTGCAGGCGGGAGGAAATGCTAAAGTCAGTGAGTTTGACTTCGCCTGTGGTAGAGTTAATAATAATATTTCCGGGTTTAATATCTTTGTGAATAATCGAATGGCGGTGCAAGTAATCTAAGGCATCTATTAAGACACTGGCAATTCTCAGAACTTCTGTTAAAGGGAAGGTTTGGTTAGTAAGTAACTGGTCGAGAGAGGAGCCGCCAAAATCTTCTAAGATTAGGGCAAAGCTATTGCGATAGTTTTCTAGGCTATAGACTTTGGTGATACTAGAACTGTCTAGGGGTTGGGCAATTTTGTATTCATTTCTGAGGCGGGTGACTTCTTCCAGAGTTGGGTACTCGGATTTGAGAAGTTTGACGATAACGGGTTGCTGGTCTGCTTCGCGGTAGCCTCGATAAACCAGACTTTTTACGCCGCTGTGAAGTTCTTGTACAATGCGATATCCGTTAAGTCCGAGCATAGTCCGTGCGCTATTTGGTATTGTACTTGTTAGTGATATTAACCTATCGGGAGTGAAAACCACTGTATCATCAAGAAAATCCGTAAAAATTCACATTTTGCACCACGATAAAAAAGCTGTAGGGGCGGGTTCACCAACAATATTTGGTGAAAATCAACCATCTGATAAACCCGCCCCGGCCGGAATATTATGATGGTCAATTCATCGGATAGGATATGACATGAAGCGATCGGGAGATTTGCCGCCCAAGTGGGGGCGGGTTTATGAGATAATCGATCTTAACCAAATATTGCTGGTGAACCCGCCCCTACAACATTTAACATAATACAATCAGCCCTGCCGCGGTCAATAGTTGCCAATCGAAACTGTAGAGAACGCATCTGCTATACAATAACAGCAAAATCTATATTTCCCGCAAAAGGGAGCTAGGAGAAAATTATGGCTTTTCCCCAGGATTGGAGAAGTTGGGAAACACAAATAGCCCGACTGATTGGTCAAGCATGGTTGGACGAAGCTTTATATAATCGGCTACTCAACGAGCCCGCAGCCACGCTGCGAGACAATGGGTTAATTTTGGAAGATTTCGTAGAAGTCCAAGTAAATCAGGCTCCCGATGCAGTTCCCGTCCTTCGAGGTACTGAAGGGGAGACAGTGATTTACGAAATGCCCCTGCCTCCCAAACCCGATAATCTGACAGACGCAGAGATTAGCCGTTGGCTTGAGGGACGGTCTGAAAGATTCCCAGGCGGAATTATTCGGCTCAGTTGCTAAAGTCCCTTTAGCTTCCCCCAAGCTGCATCGGTAGCTTGCCAGTTTTTTAGCCCCGCTTGTTACTCGCAGCGGGGCCGCTTCAGAAGAGTTGGTGTTTCCGCAGTTGACAAGCGGATGAGGCTGTTGTACTGTATCGGCATTAATTGCCAGAACAAGATTAGGTTGATCTAACAGAGGAATATAATTATGTCAGTTTTGCAACAAGATTTGACGGCGAGCGAACAGGAAATGTCAAAGGCGATCGCCCAAGCTTGGTTAAGTGGAACTCTATAGTCACAGCGGGGTCTCTCGATGAGAATTAGCTTTTCGGGCGATCGACTATATTTTATGTATAAGTTTAATTTTTTAAGATATGGAAACCGTAGGTATCGATAAAGATTGAGTGAGGAGGCGATCGTACAAATAGTTGATGAAACGAACGAATTGTGGTTTTCTGTTGCTAGTATTTGGGAAATAGGTATCAAAGTTGCGATCGAGATACAGCATATTCCATGTATATATGGTACACACAATCTTGTCGTAGGTAAGGTGCGTCGCCACCAGTCAATCTACAAGTTCCATTTAACTTCTCACAGCGACGCACCCTACAGAAACTTAAGCTTTTAGTCCGGCAGTCCTCTCGCTCACCCGGCAGTCCGCCAGGGGTTGAAACCCCTGTCTCATAGCGAAAGTCCTCTGAAAGAGGACTGAAGAACTGATTAGATCGGGTTCGGGTAACTGCTGATAATATTATGTCCGGTCGATCGCTAGTAATACAAACCTAACTTATTGTAATTGTGCGATCGGACATGATATTAGTCCTCTTTGAGAGGACTTTCGCTATGAGGCAGGGGTTTTAACCCCAGCCGGACTGTCGGTTGTATGTTAAGATCATTTGTTAATAATTATCAAGTATCTCAGCGAACTCGCCCCGGCTTTGATATTATCCTAAAATCTATTCAAAAATTATATTAAACACCATTCAGGATGCTCTACCAACCAAAGTTTAAAAATTGCTTCACCGTCGAAATCATCAAATCGGTAGGAGTATTCCTGATCTCCGAGTCAGATTCCTTCGTCCTCTCAGGCCACCTTTACGAACTATTAACCCCCTTAATCGACGGCCACAATACCTCCGATGAAATCGTCGCCAAACTGCGAAATCAAGCCTCACCCGCAGAAATTTACTATACCCTAGCCCTGCTAGAAAAACAAGGCCACCTCATCGAAAACGACACATCCCTCCCCGAAGAAACCGCCGCCTTTTACACTCTCTTAAACATCTCCCCCCAGCAAGCCGCATCCCGCTTGCAATCCCTGAAAGTTGCCGTCATTTCCTACAGCCAAATCCCAGCAGAAACTTGCATTAGCGCCCTAGAAACCCTCGGTATTCAAGTCTCAACCACCGCAGATATCACCCTAATCATAGCCGACGATTACCTGCAACCAGAACTGGGAGAATTCAACCAAAAATCCCTTCAAACAGGCCAACCTTGGCTACTCGTCAAACCTACAAGTTCCACAATTGCGATCGGCCCGATTTTCCACCCCGAAACCACCGCCTGCTGGGAATGTCTCGCCCAACGCCTGAGAGCAAATCGCCCCACCCAAAGCTTCATCCAGCGTCAAAATAACTACTCAAAACCCTTATTAAATCCCCCATCTTACCTACCTTCCACCTTACAAATGGGTTTAAATTTAGCCGCCACAGAACTAGCAAAATGGATTGTCCAAGGCGAAAATAAAAATTTAGAAAATACAATAATTACCTTTGACACCAAAACCCTCAAAACCACCAATCACACCATAACTAAACGCCCCCAATGCCCCGAATGCGGTCTACTTCCGCCCCAAGAAATCCAGCCCTTTGTCCTCCAAAGCCAGAAAAAAACCTTTACCGCCGATGGCGGACATCGCGGCTTTTCCCCAACCGAAACCCTGCAAAAATTTGACAGCCAAATCAGTCCCATAACCGGAGTTGTGCGCGGTTTACTCAAAGTTCCCCAAACAGCCAATGCTTTAACACCGAACTACTTAGCCGGCCACAATTTCGCTACGATGTTCGATGACTTGTACTTCCTCAAAGAAAACTTACGGGGCAGAAGTGCCGGCAAAGGCAAAACCGACGAACAAGCCAAAGCCAGCGCCTTGGGAGAAGCCATTGAGAGATATTCCGGCGTATTTCAAGGCGACGAAATTCGACAAAAAGGCAGCTATCAAACAATGGGAGAAACCGCAATTCACCCCAATGATTGCATGGGTTTTAGTGAAGTACAATATAGCACTCGCCACGACTGGAATAGAACCTGTAAAAGCTTCTTTCAAAGAGTCCCCGAACCCTTCGATGCCGGCAGAGAAATTGACTGGACACCAATTTGGTCATTAACTCATCAACGAGTCAAATATTTACCCACAGCTTACTGTTATTACGGCTATCCCAAACCCGAAAAACCCGACTGTTGGGCGGACTCCAACGGTGCCGCCGCCGGCAATACCAAAGAAGAGGCAATTTTGCAAGGGTTTATGGAATTAGTGGAGCGAGATAGCGTTGCTTTGTGGTGGTACAATCGGGTTAAAGTCCCCGCTGTTGATTTAGATAGCTTTCACGATTCCTACATTCAAGAACTCAGAAACTATTATCAAAGTATAGACCGCACTCTGTGGGTTTTAGACCTCACCAACGATTTTAACATCCCCGTTTTTGCCGCCCTTTCTCACCGCATCGACAGAGAAATCGAAGATATTATTTTTGGTTTTGGCGCACATTTTGACCCCCAAATTGCCCTGTCTCGCGCCTTAACAGAAGTCAATCAATCTTTACCCGCAGTATTAACTTTTAACAGCGATGGTAGCACAAATTACGGAGTTTCCGACGGCCTCACCGTTGAGTGGTACAAAACCGCCACCCTAGAAAATAAATCTTATTTAACGCCCGATACTTCCCAACCTTTAAAATTACTATCTGACTATCCCCACTTAGCCAGCGATGATTTAAAAGCAGACGTTGAAAAGTGCGTAAAAATAGCTGAAACATTAGGCTTAGAAACCTTTGTTTTAGATCAAACCAGGCCCGACATTGGCTTAAATGTCGTCAAAGTTATAGTACCAGGAATGCGGCACTTTTGGAAACGCTTAGCAGCAGGGCGACTTTATGACATTCCCGTGAAATTAGGCTGGCTAGATGCACCCATCCCCGAACACCAAATCAACCCATTCCCGATATTCTTTTAAGATTAATTATGAGTGAAACCATCCCCCAAATTATCCTAACTTTTAAGCCAGAAATTTCTATAATTGAGGATGCCGAAAAAGGCTTAATTTTAAAAGCCCCCTACATCGACTTTAACCTCAACAAACTCTCTCCCGGAATTGTCGCGGCGATTAAAGTTATTTCTACCGAAGGCGCAACGGAAAAAGCCCTAAGTCAACTGGTAGTTGCTACCGATGGCAGTTCCGCCCTCGCTAAATTCTACTACTACCTAGAACAATTTGTCATCCTGGGTTTAGTTTACCATACCTTAGAAATAGACGGCAGTGCGATCGCTACAGCCGTCCCCATAGCCACACCCTATAAATGGCAATTATCAGAGACAATTACTGATAACAACTATCAACTTTCGCGCTTTGCCTATTGCCACTCAGAAAAATCCCATTTAGTTGTCGAATCACCCCTTTCCAAAGCGAAAATTATCCTCGAAGATTGGCGCAGTGCAGCTTTAATCAACGAACTTTCGCAACCTAAAGCCATCTCCGATTTAACCAAAATTCCCGGAATTTCTGAAGCCACGGCCCGATTATTTATCAGCTTTTTGTTAACTGCTGAAATGCTATCACCTATTAACAATGATAGCACCTTAGAACAAAGTGAAACTCTAACTCAATGGGAATTTCACGATTTATTATTCCACACCCGCAGTCGCGGCGGCCGCCATTCCAATCTAATTGGCAAAACCTTCAGATTTTTAGGACAAATCGAACCCACACCCGTACTCAAAGCCAAACCATCCAACGAGATTATCAATCTTTATAAACCGGACATCGACAGTTTAAAACAAACAGATAGACCTTTTACAGCAATTTTAGAATCAAGAAAATCCATTCGGCAACATGGAGAAAAGCCGATTACGGCCGAACAATTGGGAGAATTTCTCTATCGTTCCGCGAGATTGCGCGAGATTGTCCCCAGAGATAACATGGATTGCAGCAATCGACCTTATCCAACCGGAGGCGCTTGCTACGATTTAGAGATTTATACAGCTATCAGTCGCTGTGAAAATATTGAGGCTGGCTTGTATTATTATGCACCCCAAGAACACCAACTTTGTAAAATTTCTGGGAAAACCAAGCAGGTAGAAGCATTGCTAAAAAGTGCAGGATTGTCAGTACAGATAGAGGTAGAACCACAGATTTTAATTCTGCTATCCTCTCGGTTTTCGAGAGTAACTTGGGGCTATGAATCAATGGCCTATAGCCTAATATTAAAGCACGTTGGGGTTTTGTATCAAACGATGTATTTAGTGGCAACAGCCATGAATCTCGCGCCGTCGGGAGTTGGCGGGGGAAATTCCGAGTTATTTGCAGCAGCGGCAGGATGCGATTATTTTGCCGAATCCTCAGTGGGAGAGTTTATCTTGGGGAGTCGGTGATTAGTTTCCATTGGTGTCAACTTAAGCTGTCAGTCCGCCCAGTTCTTTCGTCCGCCCGTCAGTCCGCCAGGGAATCAATTCCACGGGGCTTATAGCGAAAGTCCTCTCAAAGAGGACTAATAGACATCTCCAAAAAAGCGAGTTTTGAACAGGCAAGATGCCTGTTCCACAAGAAATATGGTCGAGGTAGAATGAGTTTTTCAGTCCTCTGAAGAGGACTTTAGCTATTAGCCAGGGACTTAAGTCCCTGGCGGTCTGGGGAACAGTAAAATGAATTTTACGACCCCAAATCATAACAGGCTGGCAACCATGCAGGCCGGCTCAAGTTAAAGTTTTCCTCTAACATTAATTCTGCACTATTCAGCGCTCCTTGCACCCATCCTTGCATATTTGAATAGGCTTCGCCGCAGACATAAACATTGGCACCACGAATCGGATGCCGCATCTGTTTCATCACTTCCCAAGGCTGACAGCGGGGGTTCCAAGAGTGCCACCCACCCCCGTAGGGATCTTTTTGCCAGTCGATATAAAGGGCGGTATAGGGTTCTGGAATATCTGCTAAATTGTGTAGGGCTTGGATTTGTCGCTGGGCCGTCCGTACCATATTCTGAGAAGGAACTAAGGGGTCTATAATAATAGAACCATCACTTTTCATAAAAGCTCTCAATTCCAGTTTTTCGCCTCGTTCTCCGCGAAAAGCTGGACGTTTTTCTGGGTTATCTGGATTATAGGCCATCGTTCGCCAGAAACCCGCAGCAATATTATCAGAAAAAACACTTAATAATAGGGAGTTGTGATTGTTTGGGTCGCCCCTTTGGGCGCTTTCTGTACCGAAGTAGTAACACTTTTGCATCGGCAAATCTGTAGCTGAAGTACCACCGTGAATATCTAGTTCGTGCCACCAAGGATGATGATAGCCGAGGAAAAGTTTGTAAGCGGGATCGCCGCTAACGGTTTGGATATTATCCTGAAAAGTTGAATTGCTAAATAGGAAATTCTGCTGATTTTCTACGGCCAACAGTTCTAGCGATCGCTTCGGCATTGCTAAAATCAGATGTTTCGCCAACACGGGCGGGAGGGAACGGCCAGCCCGATCGACAAAATTTAACTTAATCAGCCCTTCAGAAGTGCGATCGAAGGTCTTTAAGCGATGATTTAGGCAAACTTCCCCACCCTCTGTCTCAAATTCTGTCGCGAGGGTTTTCGGTAATGTTTGGTAGCCATCAACCATCATGTACCAAGTATCGCTGTAGGGAAGAGATATACTGGTTGCGATCGCGCTAGCCGCATTCCAAGTACCCAAATCCGAATAGAAAAAGCCCGTATCCAAACAGAGATTGTAAGCCTCGTTGCTAATTTCCTTCAGCAACACTTCCCAAATACTCAAGTCATACAAGTGTTGACCGTCAATTTTCAGCGTTTCGCGATCGCGCTTCCAACCATCGGAAGCAAAATATTCAGGAGTTAATTCTTTCCCTGGAATCGCCCGCCCAACAGCCAAATCGAACAATTCCTCATAATTTTTACCTGCTTCATCCGGCCGTAAATTATAAGGTACTTTATCCGGTTGGTTAAATTCACTCATCAACAAATGGCGATCGCGAACATAAGCCCGTACTCCCGGACTGCTAAAGTCAACAACCGCTGTCTTCAGGTTCAGCAACTTAATCAATTCCCAGACAATAGCCTGAGATTCCGTCACATACATCCCACCCAACTCAGCCTGAACGTGAGGCATCCCTGGCATTGTCATTGATAGTAACCGACCACCGATGCGATCGCTCAATTCATAGAGACGAATCTTAGAAGATTTGTGATGAGATGCTAACCGCCAAGCAGCGTAGACCCCAGAAACGCCACCACCCACCACTGCAACATCAATCATTTGATTTGGCTTAACTGCACTATTACTCATAAGTTCTTAGTAAAATTCCAACCTAAAAAATTACTTATCGATCGGCGTCAGGACACTCCAAGAGCCCATTAGCGTCTACTTAGGAATGAGAATTAAATAACTTACAAGTTTGATGGTTCTTGTGGGATGGGCGTCCCGCCCGTCCAGAAAGGGCGGGCGGGACGCCCATCCCCTACTCCCCACTTTCAAGAGTGTAAATTATTTAATTCGCGATCCTTAGCGTCAAATGACATAAATAGAAAAAACCCTCGTAATATAATCAGTCATTGGCAAATAGTAATTCACCTCAATTTGATATTGATTTTACGGCATTGCATATTTTTGGAACGACTCTTATAGCCACGCCGAAAAATAAGGGTTTTCAGGTTTGAAAAAACATCAAAATCATCCCGCAAATATGCAACGCCTCACTTTCAACTACAAATATTTCTGCAACAGCAAACCCATTTTCTCCTTAGTGGCAGCAGGCACTCGATCCAGCCGCGTCAGAATTGCATATTTCAAAGCTGAATGTGCATCAGATACTGGGGGGTTTTCTGTTAGTCTGCGGACTGTTTCTTGAATGACTTTTTGAGCATTCTCTGCATTGCGGTGCAAGTTGGCAACTACCATTTCTACGGTTACGCTGTCGTGATCTTCGTGCCAGCAGTCGTAATCGGTGACTAATGCTAAAGTTGCGTAGGCAATTTCTGCTTCTCTGGCTAATTTCGCTTCCGGCAAATTTGTCATCCCGATGACTGTCGCCCCCCAACTGCGGTAAAGGTGGGATTCTGCTTTTGTGGAAAATGCGGGGCCTTCCATGCAGACGTAGGTGCCGCCCCGGTGGAGGGTAACGTCGGGGAGGTTCAAGGATTCGATCGCACTTGCTAACACTTTAGCCAATTCGCCGCAAACCGGATCGCCGAATGTGATGTGACCGACTATTCCTTCTCCAAAAAAGGTAGAAACTCGATTTTTTGTGCGATCGATAAACTGATCCGGCACTACCATATCTAAAGGTTTCGCCTCTGTTTTCAGGGAACCAACCGCCGACGCTGAGATTAAATACTCAACTCCCAAACTCTTCATTGCATAAATATTTGCGCGATACGGCACTTCTGAGGGCAAAAAAGTGTGGTTGCGGCCGTGTCTAGCCAAAAATGCTACCGGCGTACCGTCCAATGTTCCCACAATTGCGGAATCCGATGGTGATCCAAAAGGTGTATCAATTTTCACCTCTTCAATATCCTTGAGGGCCTCCATTTTATACAAACCGCTGCCGCCGATAATTCCGATTTTTGCTTGTGCCATTTTTACCCTCTGCTTGAGTTTTACAAGAGTAATTCTATTGGGCCATCGTTAAGTTGACGTAAAGATAATTAAAGATTTCGTGACAACAGTCACCCTGCATACACTATTTTGTCACTAAAATTATGTGATCGTAATCACAAAGTAGCTTCACAAAATCTTTAAAAATAAAGATACACAGTTCTGTTATCAACTTTTAGCGTGTTAAGACCATGACAGTCAGCTCTGCTAACCTCCCCAAAATCTCGATCGAGGCGATCGTCCAGCGCATCTTTGCTTTCCGTCAAATTACCCCCCTTGACAGACGGCTGCTGAAATCAGCAATGCTAGCCCAGAAAGGTCTAAACGAAAAAGACCAGTGTCACATCAACCGAGTTTGTCAGGGCATCCAAAACGGCTTGATTTTAGTTGTAGAATAAATTTGCAGCACTATCTCTGGCTAGCTCAAGAACCTGTTTGAAAATTTGTGTCTGAGTCTGTATCTGCTAAAACTGCGTTCGAGCGCTGTTTTACTATTTTTCGGCGAGCGATTTATCAACATCACAAATAATATTATTTACATCTTATCGATCGAGATTCAACAGCCAAAAGCCTGTATAAGTCATGCCACTATCATCGGGCTGGACTAACAAAAAATGTAATCCTTTACTTAATTGCTTGCGCTGTTGGTAAATTTGGGCCGCGGCTTTCACCTCGCTATCTTCAAAAGTAGCCACAACCCACCTATCTACTAACCCAGCTTCCAATATCAATCCGTCTGGTTCTCCAGCAATATAATTCAAAGCAAAAGGTTTGGCATCCTGAAGCCATCTAGCCAAGCGCATAGACTGGCGTCCACCGTCAATAACAACTCCCGGTACGGGTACTGTTGAGGCCAAGCCCAAATTCAGCGGTAACAGTAATTCTGGCATTTCCAAAATTGGCAAGGGACGCCCTTGGAAAGCATCTTCAATGTCGCCGGCGGGTAGGGAAGCAAAACGCCAGCCATCGCCCCAGAGGTTTTCGGGTAAGGGTACGGGCGGCGGCGAGTCAAGGGCGATCGCACTGTAAGTTTCACCTGTATAATTAGGCATACTAAAATATTCTTTTGCGCGTTGTTGCAGCAACAATTTCAGAGTCGCAGTGCGGCGAGTCGCTTCCACCTTGACACCCAAAACTTTGCCCGCAGCCTCAATTAAGCCCAGAGACTGAGGCCTAAATACTTGAATTAAATCTGGCAAATTCTGGGTTTGAGCTTGCTGCTGCAACTGCGAGGCTAGCCAATTAGAATTTGCGTCCCCCTGGCTGCAAACAGCGCTAAATTGAAAACTGCCTTCCGATTCGCAAATTAAGAGTTCCCACAGTGGTTTACCAGTTTCGTCTTGCAGAGGGCGGCGGTAAAAATCGGCTTGCCAAATACGCATAAATAATTAAAATTCAAAATCTACAACTCGATCATTTTAATATAGCTTGGGGACGCTGCGATACAATACCGTACTCTGAAAAAAAACTTCGAGCGATATCTTCTAAGTTCATATTTAAGTTTTATTTCAATATCTAACACCATTTTTCAAAAAAAATCCAACTCGCCTCCCCGCGCTCCAAACTCTGATAGTTATCAGTCATTCCCCAATCTAAAATTTAAAATTGACAAGATTGCAAAAATAATTTGGACGGGCTAGAAGCCCATCCCACAAAAAAAATTGTGGGATGGGCTTCTAGCCCGTCCAAAACTTTGATTAAAAGGACTTTGGCAATCTTGTCTAATCTAAAATGGTATAATAGATCGGTTAGCCATTGCCCAATTTATTTAAGATAGCGAACCAAATACATATCCAACTCTCCTTTATTTTTAGCATAAATTTTGCCTCGGTATTCGCATTCAAAAAAATCTCTAACTAATTCAAAGGTTGCATGAGAGATATTGATATTTCCAGGGACACCGGAAGATTCCATCCGAGATGCAGTATTAACTGTATCTCCCCAGACATCATAGGAAAACTTTTTATTGCCAATTACCCCAGCCAGTATTGGGCCTGAATGAATGCCAATGCGGATATCCCAATAAGCAATGTTTTGTTGAGCTTTCTGTATTTTTCGCAAATCCATGAACTGTCGAATTTCTATGGCAGCAAGTACAGCGTCAAAGGCGTGTGTTGGGCGAGGCGTAGGAATTCCCGCCGCACACATATAGCTGTCGCCAATAGTCTTCAGTTTTTCCATAGAGTATTTATCCATCACGCGATCGAAATAAGAAAAACAATAGTCTAGTTCGTCAACTAACTCTCGCGGGGTCATTTTTTCAGATAACTGAGTAAAGCCTTTAAAGTCAGTAAATAAAACCGATACGCTATCATAATAAAGTGGTTCCACTTTGCCGTTATTTTTGAGTTCCTCGGCAATTTCAACCGGGAGCACATTCAACAGTAGCCTATCGGATTTGTGCTTTTCGGCATCGAGTTCGGAATACAGCCTATTTATTTCTTTAAAACGTTCAGCATTGCGGATGGCTGAGGATAGTTGCAAAGCCAAAAGATAGCCTATTCGCAAGTCTTCTTGAGTGTAAGCTCGCGGCTTGGTTGTGGCAAAATTAATGGTTCCTAAAACCGTATCGGCTCAATAAGTAGGGGTAGCAGTTATTCTAGTTGCCACCGACTTGCCCAAGGGATGAAGAGAAGATTTTTC